>CAZIOF010000172.1:0-2968 GCA_964540745.1 uncultured Candidatus Marinamargulisbacteria bacterium | reverse complement strand
GACAGCAACACGAGCTCGAGGAAATGTGAGACCTCCAACTAATGCAAGTGCGGTTATAGGTGTAATATTTGGAGGATGAGGAACAATTCGAAACAGTGCGGCTGTAACGCTGATTATAATAATACTAATGGAGGGGGCGTAGGTTTTATTAATTTTGGGTAGGATTTTATCTAACATAGCCTAAGCATTATAACAAAACGGTAGTTTGCTGTCTAAAAAATCTAACCTACGTGCCACTGTTAACTAAATAAACCCTTATTTGATAATAATATTGTTCCGGGATATGTATCGTTTTGCAATAGTCTCATGTTTAGAAAGGGTTTTAATGGGGTATAGTGTGGAGCATGGTTGTGGATGTGTTTTTTGGAATAGGATCTTAAGGGTAGGATTAGTATCGTTTATTGGGGGGGGTATATGCTGGGTGGCGATTTTGAAGAGGAAGATGTTAAATCCATTATTCCTGGTATTACCATTGTGCTATTCGTGTTGATTGCAGTAGTAGCATTCTACGTTGCGTTTGGTGACGTTATTTTAGATATTGTTATTAGACTCATTACTTAGGCAGTATTTAGTTGTTTTCTCTATGTTATTTATTTCCTAATGTTACATGCTTACTGTACTTCCTACATTGAATATCAATGACTGGATAGCGCTTCCAAATGCGTAGATGCTAATCCCTATGAGTACGAGAACAAGGCAGGCGATGGCATAGCCAAGAACATTCATTTGTTTTTCACTGGATTCTTTAAATTTGATGATTTCGAGAGCAGTTGTTGCGATAAGACCAATGTTTTGTAGCGCATTGACCATGTCATCTGAAAAAGAAATCGTTGTTTGAGTATCTTCTTTAGTTGCGTTAATGAGTTGGATAGCACCTATGACCTTAGTATTATTTTTTAGAGGAACTGTTATTAGGGACGTGGTTTTATAGTTCATGTCCTGATCGAATTGCTTGACGCCAGACGTATCAAAATTAGTTGTTTTATAGATGTCATCGATATTGACGGTTTCGCCATCCAGGACTGATTTGACGACGATGTAGTGGTTATTGGGTGTACCAGTTTTTGAATCATTAAGTGCAATGGGTTTAGGGATATCGTCTGGGTCTGCATTGTCCAATAGGATATTGAGCACACGATTATAGATCATGTGAAATTTTAGATGTCTATCTTTTTCTTGAAGGACATAAAGTGTTCCGCCTTCTGCGTTACAAAGATGAATGGCTTCAAGAAGAATTCGTTTCAGAAACGAGGTGGTATCTTTTGTCTCTAAAATGGATGTTAGGGACGATACAAATTGATTAATAGTAGTGGCTTTTGTCATGGTTTTTCCTCCTTATTCGTAGCGTAATGATTCTACTAAATCTAGTTTTGAGGCATTCATCGCAGGGAAAACACCTGCAATAATACCTGTCAGAATAGAGACAATAAAGGCAAGTAAGACTCTATCCCAGGCAAAGACAATAGGTTTGGCTGATACATAGATTGTCAGTAATCCAAATAGGGCACCTAAAATGATTCCAATAATGCCTGAAACAAGACTAATGACAATGGCTTCTATTAAAAAATTGTAAAAAATTTCTTTAGCGGTAGCGCCTAGTGCACGTCTAATGCCAATTTCTTTGGTGCGTTCCATGACTGAAATGGTCATGACATTTGTAATGCCAATTCCGCCTACTACGATAGAAATGAAGGTAGCCGCAAATAATAGCCAGGAAAAGTTATCCAATATTTGGTTAAAGGATTTGATGTAATCGGTCATGGCTTTGTATTCGTATTTAAATTGATGATCGTGCTGTACTTCAAGTAGTTTAATGATGTCTTTTGCGGTTTGGTGAAGTGTTGTTGACTGTTTATTTGAAAAGATGATTTTAGTTATATCTTTTTTTCCTGTTTGGTTGACATAGTCAGTAATAGGAATGAATAGTCGTCCCTTTGCCTTTGCTAATTTTGTGAACGATTGAATAGATCCGCGATCGATTGTTTTTATAATGCCAATAATGGTGTATTGTGAATGTCCTATTTCAATGTCTTTTCCTAGACCCGATGATGTTTTAAAGAGCAAATCGGCTAACTTTTTTTCGATTACGCAGACTTGTCGTGACAGGTTTATATCCATTCTATTAAAAAAACGGCCTGCAACAAGGACTTCGTCCTGAATATGTTGAATATCGGGGTGAACAAAGCGAACGTATCCTTTGTGAGACTCTTTATTAACAGTGACATCTAGAATACTGGTAATGTCAGCAGATATATATTGGAAGGACTGATTTTCTTGTTTGATAAAGTCAATATCATCAATCGTCATTCCTGTAGATATCCGAGCTTTTGATCGTGTTAATTGTTGATTGGTATCAGTAGAAGGGATAATGCTTACTGTATTGACGCCAAATGTTTTAATTTCATTAATAATGGAGGTTTTAATGCTTTTTCCAAGAATACCTAATGTGACGATACCTCCCACGCCAATAATGATGCCCAGCATAGCCAGTGCATTTCGTGCTTTGTGACTCAACAAGTTTTGTAGGGCTTCGTTGGCTAAATCTTGTTGTGAGATAGCCATTATGTGCCTTTCTCTATGAGTTGTCCCGCGACAAGCTTAATAGAGGACTTGGTGTGTTTTGGCATTTTGGGGTCATGGGTAATCAATAGAATGGTCGTTCCTTCATCGTTAATTTTTTGGAGTAAGCTTATGACTTCGGCACTTGTATCACTGTCTAAGGCGCCTGTGGGCTCGTCCGCAAGGATTAATTTGGGGTCATTGACTAGTGATCGTGCGATGGCAACACGTTGTTTTTCACCACCAGACATTTCGTTCGGGTAGTGAGTTAGTCGATGACTAAGACCTACTTTATTGAGTAGGCCCACAGCTTTTAGTCGCCTTTCTTTGTAGGGAATGCCTTTGTAGATAAGGGGTAAGGCCACATTTTCTATGGCGGTATAGGTGGGAATAAGATTAAAACTTTGAA
>CAZIOF010000171.1:0-5331 GCA_964540745.1 uncultured Candidatus Marinamargulisbacteria bacterium | reverse complement strand
TAGAATTCACGCCTGTGTTACTTAAACTCAGGCTAATATTATTCTCGTATTTTCTATTAAAAACTGACAATGTTTTTTTATTTTCAGATGGAATGATACCCTCACAAACGACTATCATTTTCCCACTTTTTTTAAATGTTTCGACTAACTGTAATTTGGTTGAATTATAAACACTTATTTCTTGATAGGCTGATCTAATCCACAAATCCAATAAAAGAGATGTGATGATACAAAAAGAGTTTAGATAGAAAGAATTTCTTTTAGATAGATTTCTCCACCATACTGAGCTCCATATCTGAAAGCTTACTATGCCACAGCATGTAACTAATAATAGCCATTGTACTACTCTGATATTTTCAACGCCAAAACCACGGACTATTAAAAAAAGAAGGGGGAGACATAAACTAAATATCCACCAAACTCTTTGTTCTAGATTTACGATACTTTTTTTGTTAGATAATACCAGGAGGCATAAGGCCAAAAATGCATTACTATATAGTCCTAAGAATTTAGGAAAAACATACTCAAGTCCTAGAAGAAATAACCATTGTAGTGGGATACTATATAATTCAATCGCCCCATGTTTTTTCAATCTGATATGTGTATATAGAAAAGGTACTACCCATACCCCTATGTAAAGTGCTATTTTCATAAAAAGGTGTTGAGATATATTGAAAAATAAGAGAAGCATACTGAGTAGGCTTAATGTGATAAATAATAGGGGGTGGAATCTTCTTGTTTGCTGATGCTTCAGTTGGCCAATGATACTGCTAAAGCAGAGAACAACTATTCCTAAAAGAAAATGTCTTACAGACAAATTATTTGTTATAGTCAAACCAAACAACGTCATGCCAAAAATACCCGTTCCTGCCTGGCACAAGAACCTGTAGATTATCGTTGTTTTTTCAGACAATCGAGTCACTAATTGATATAAATAAACACTAAAATAGGGAATCGTTAAATAGAATAAAACTAAGGTCAGATCTTCTTAGACAAAATAATCGCTGGGCCGTTTTATAACAACACCTAAAAAGGCCATTAATAGGATAAGGATAGGGGTTAATAACACAATCAATGGTAAAGGCCTTAGTATCAACATACCTCTACGCGCTAGTAACAAACTATAACCTACTGTAATCCCCAAAACAGTTAGACATAACGTTATAATAAAGGGAAACATAGCCTATTTATTGAACCTCTATGTATTAGTCATCATTATTATTTAAAAATTGGGTTACTTCCACCAAAAAGCGTTCAGCTTGTTCTGCATGGAGCCAATGACCTGCATCTGGGATGGTTATGATCTGTGACTGTGGAAAGTAGTGTTTAATATCATCATAGTCACCAAAAGAGATATAATCTGATCGTGCGCCCTTAATAAAGCAGGTGGGTATATGAATAGGCGCCTGAAGTGGCGGGACACCTGAAATAACTGCATATTGCTGTTGTAAAGCCGCCACGTTGAAAACCCATTTAAACACGCCCTCATCTTGACGAATACCTTTGAGCAAAAATAATCGCATAAGCGGGTCTTTCACATACTCAGTTAGCATGGTATCAATTTCCGAACGGGATTGCGCATGGGTGGGATCGCAATTAAGTAATCCATCTAAAATGTTCTGATGATGACCTGAATAAACTTTTGGGGCAATATCAACCACAACTAATTTGGCGATACAGTCTGTGTATTTAGAGGCCACTGTCATAGCCACTTTACCGCCCATTGAATGTCCTATTAATAGACACTCTCTAATACCCAAATATTGAAGAGTAAGATGAACGTCCTCACACATGGCATCATAGGTGTGTATAGGGTCATGAAAAGACTGGCCATGATTACGCAAGTCTAAACAGGTTACCTGATACTGAGATGACAATTGTTGCGCAATTGTCTTCCAATTATCACTGGATCCAAATAAGCCATGAAGAATCACCAATGGGGAACCGGCCCCAAATTGTGTTGAATAGAGTATTTTACTCCTGGAAGGCATTTAATTGTGTTTCAAAGTTCATCAAAAACGATGTGGTTATCTCTTCATAAAAGGCCATGGATAGCGGACCAAATACTGGACCTTCTGTATAGTCCTCTGTGTAAAAAGAAGCAGGATCAGATTCAAAGATATAGTTTACTATTTCGTCGCCTTCAGTATTAAATAATATGACGTTACACAGTAATTGATAGTGATAGCTATTACTAGAATCTGTCTTATTAGAGTACTGGTAAACAAAGTCAAAACTAGCCACTGCATCAACATTTAGTCCTGCACATAAAAGGACTGAGTTTTCCTTATTTAAACGAATAAAATTAAGGTTTAGAGGGATATAGTTGTCAGTACCTCGTGTACTTTTCCATTGTCTATAAAGTGTATTTGGACGTATTTCTGATAAATCTAGAATATCTGGCCATGCATTGGATCGATACGTGCTTAAGAAATCGATTACAAAACTATCATAAAAACCCATTTCTTCGTTACTCATAACTTTTTTATCTTGGAATGGTCTTGATAAATCATCTAGGCCTTTTAGAAAAGGGTTTTCACTGGGGTCAGTATAGATATGGTTATCAATTGAGATTGAGACAGGGGCTACCTTTCCAAGACTGATAATGGCATCCATATCATATTTTTGAGTATCACAACCTTGTAGAAGCATAATGAAACCAAGCGTTATGAAGGTCTTTATTTGGCTTAATTGAATTGACATCTCTGATTATCAATATACCATTTTAACTCACTATTGTGCCATATCGTTTTAGATATCGATTGGGCGACACAAACGGGTCATTAAAGGGATCACCCTTTAAATGAGAGACTAATTTATCCGCGTAGTAGGGAATGTTGAGCACTGATTTGGATCCAAATCCATTAAAGATCCCTATATGGGGGGACTGATGATGCCACCCCACGAGGGGGCGAGCGTCTTGAACAATGGGCCTCACGGCTGCTTTATGCTCAACGACGTGGTAATCACTATTTGGAAAGAGTTCCTCAAAATCGTTACATAAGGATTCCTTTGCAGATTGATCTGGGATTTCGTCTAATTGATCCCAATCATAGGTTGCGCCAAATTTAAACAGATTGTCACCTAATGGAAACAACCATTTACCTTTATAAATAATATGTGAATTAGGAATATCTTTTGAATGAAGAGTCAGGACATTTCCTTTGGCATGCTGAAAAGGAAGCCAACTAAAATAGGGGTTTTGGGAGACCTTATACCCTTCACAAAAAATCACTTTACTAGCCTTTATTGTTTTCCATATCACATCACGATTAGTAACCGTAATATCTGACGCATTAAAATAGGTTTCTTCATAAATTGTTTTGTCTTTTAAATAGCGATTTAGAACAGTCAATAAATGCGGGATATTAATAATCCCTGTTCCTTTTACTTCATAACCACCTAAGTCTGCATTAATCCCCTCTATTGTAATAAGTTCTTTGGAGGCAAGGGCTTCTAAATCTGTCTGATTGCGATCTGTAAACCATTTGTCTTTATCTCGTTTTGTTTGAAAAAAACGATAGGTATTTATCGGGGTAAATAATAAGGTCTTAAATCGTTTTTCTAATGACTCATAAAAGTGTCGTGCGGCAGGATAGGTTTGTTCAGAACGCCACGCACGCTTACATCGGGGCCCGCTCATCATATCAAGTATGCCACCCGCCACCAAAGAGGCATTAATAATGGGCCCATTATCGACCCTTATAACGGGATATCCCCCTTCAACACAATGGTAGGATAAGATACTTCCTGCTAAGCCTTGGCCAACGATAATAATAGGACGCTGCTTCATAGGGCTAAGACTACCATAATATATGAGCGAAATTAAATGTTTAAACAATGTATAAAATGGGTATTAAGGGTCTAGGGGGCGTGCTATGAAACAACTCATTAAGAAGAAAAATGAACCAAATGGTGGTGCCGATTCACTTATTGATTCACTCAATCTAACCAAAGAATTTAATATTGCGACTATTCTTGAGGAATTTGATACCTTACCTAACCATGGTTATGGTACGAAAGCAAAACTCGTATCAAAGATGGAAAAAACATCTAATCAAGTTAAAAATATTTCAGAAGATAATGCCTTATTAGGGCATGTTATGGCTACAGTCGCTGCCTTACAAACTCACCCTTCACCTCGATTAGAGGAACGACTAAACCTTCTGCAAAAACAAATTCAGGAACGAATTTCAATGTTCTTAAATCATTAAAATCTAGTATTACTGTTATACCTATCGTTTCTTGTTATAGTTACTCAAAATATCGATGAGTTCTTGATCAGTCAAGTGTTTAGATAGTTCTTTTGTGTGTAAATCCTCCAACTTTTCTAATTCAGGAAAAAAGCAATGTAGTTCATCTAAACTTAGTATCTGATCATGGTTTGTTCGTTTGTGATATAGCTCGTAAAATAACGAAATGAGCAATTTGATTCCCCGTTGTTTTGTTCGTAATGTTTCTTTTATGGGATGTTGTAGGCAAGTTCGTATTATGTTTTGCTGAATAATGCTTGCGATCATATAGCTTTTATCGCGATGTATATGGTGATACAACTCGATTAGATGGACCTGCTTAAAATTTTCTAATACCTGTCGATGGTGACGTGGTACTTTTTGATTAAGTATTAGAATAATAGGACGATCCTGATGCGCCTTACAAAACCGTTTAATAGAAGCGCTTAATGATTGCGTTAGTTGTCCAATATCTAAAACAAATGCCTCATGTGTGTGGGGATAGATCTGATCAAGTCTAATGGGATGGCGATGGAGCAGTTTTTTTTCAGTTACTATGCTATTAAACGATTCGTATATACCTAAATTAACATGTCTGTTTGGTTTCATTAGCTTTCGATTTAACTGCTCATTAAACAAATTAAGAAATAATGATTTTTGGCATTGAAAGGGCTGAAAGAATGCCTTGATTTCATCACCTGAAAAACACTCCCCTTTTCTCAATCTTTGACGTAGAAGCTCATTAAAAAGACCCATCTTTTTAGATTTAAGGCGTGTTTGACCCAGTTTATCTATACGACTCAGAAAGCGATTTATCAATTTATTTGTATTTACCAGCTGACTTATTTTATTATGAAGGATCCGTTTTGGGGCTCTTGTTTTCAAGACCTCATCATACCCCATTGCTTTTGAAACCCTAATTTTGGGGTAACTGTAAGGAGAACAGTAGGTCAAAATGGGGATATTAGAATATTCCTGGATTAATTGCCTTAAATCCATCCCATGATCGTCCTGTAATGTGTCTAAATTGAGTAAAATAAGCGCGATATCTTCCCAACAATAATTGAGCATAGCTAGACTGTACTTGAGGTTATTAATC
>CAZIOF010000170.1:0-5125 GCA_964540745.1 uncultured Candidatus Marinamargulisbacteria bacterium | reverse complement strand
CAGATTCTGATTCATCATCAGTAGTCGATTCCTCAGGTTCTATTTCAGATTCGGATTCCTCATCACTAGAAGCTTCCTCAGGCTCTACTTCATATTCAGAGGCGTCATCGCTAGAGGCTTCCTCAGGTTCTACCTCAGATTCAGAGACCTGATCAGAGGCTACTTCTAGCTGTTCCTCAGATTCGGATACTTTGTCACTAGAGACGTCTTCAAGCCCTCCCTCAGAATCAAAAGACTCTTCGGAAGATGACTCTTCAAATTCCTCCGGAATCTGTTCGTTAGCCGGAACCTCATCACTAACATCATCTGCAACATAGGACTCATCAGGAACAAGATCAGAAACCTCAATTGGCATCGTTTCGGGACAAGACTGATCAACACTCAGCAACTGAACTGACAATTTATCATTAGTCGAAATACCTGGTTGACCATAAAAAACACTATCATTCGAAAAAACTACGCGAACTGGCGTATTAAGAGTTTCCTCAAGAGAAATAACATCCCCAACTTGAAGTTGACGAACCTCTCTCATTGTCAAGGTAGTACCACCTAATACGACTTTTAAGAACACTTTTATCTTTTCAACCGTAGGATCATCCAACTCAACACGATGCTTAATAGGATCCTCCACCAAAGCACGTTTATAAAGAAGATTCCTTAAAACAGCACTAGGATAAGCAAAGAAGATTTTCTTTAAATTACCCTTTCCAAAATACAAATTAAACGAAAACAAAACATATGCCTCTCGCAATGAAATCTTTTTATCTCGAACATAATTACCAGCCTCAAACTCAAGTTTTATCTGGTCCTCTGAAAACACATTCTTCCAAGCAAGAGCCATCTGCTTTTTCAGTTCAAATATCTGAGTCTCTAATATTTTTAACTCAATTTCAGAAAAGACCTCAGATGTATACTCTTCACCTACACCACCTGATAGTCGATTAACAACACGCTGAGCTAATCCCCATTCTAACGTTGTGTTAATCCGCCCAATTCCATCCACCACAAAATCAGCTTGAACAACTTTATCCTTTTGAAGAGACAAAAAGTCACCATAAGATAATTGCTTAGCCTCAATAGAATGAAGCTCTAACTTTATATTCATATCATCAGATAGCTTCTTAGAAATTTCTTGAGCAATGCGATAATGCATATAATGAACATAAGTCAAAGTGTCCCTTGGGAAAGCATCAAAACTAACATTCTTTACAGTTGCTATTTGAACTTCTTCCAAGAGCTCGTCACGCATTTGAACAGTAGTCCAATCACCGATAGCTGGACCTAACTTAATTTTACGACTAAATTCAAAAGTATTCTGTTTCTTATTCAATTTTCTACCCACTAAAAAATATACGTTTTGATATCATCAAAACGACATTATAGACATATACATGATATAGCTGAAGAACCTACAGTGCATATAGTAACACAGTTTGTTCGTTTATAAAATATTTATAAAGAAAGATCCTCAGGTAACGTCTCTTCAAAAATAAATGACGAATTCGTATCTTGATTAGAGTTAGAATTATCAGAAGAGTTTTGATCCTGGTCATTATAAGAAGACGCATCCTGAATATCAAATACCGCTAATTCTATTTCGTTATCCTTTAGTCGTTCTTTTAAAAAAGAAAGTAATTTAGACACATTATCCAATAACTCTTTTTTTAAATCGCCTTCGGCAAAAAGAGAGATAACCAAACCAGAGGCTGTCTTCTCAATCCCAATTTCTAATGGATAAACATCCCCTTTAAATGAAAAATGATACTGTTTAAGGTCCTCAACTTGAGTTACTTTAATAGCCGCCTTAATTAACAATTGGCGAACAAAAGCATCTTCATTTTGACGAATATCCCCCAAATTTGCACTAATTTGAATAAAAACGAATTGAGAATCAAGAATCGGCGTCAAATTTGGCTTCGATTTTGCTGGGATAACATCCTTATTTGAAGAAACATCATCAGTCTTAGAAGAAGACTTTTTAGAATTAATACCGTCTCGATCAGGGGTATTATTTTTTTTGGTAGTCGCAACAGATAAATCACGATAGGAACCTTCCTCAACCTTTACAAAACGAGGAGTCACGGTCTTTTGGGAGACTTTGGCAGATGTAAACGCATCTTGAAAGGCATCCTCAACTGAAGGAGAATCAAAAACAGAAAAATCAATAAAAGGAGCCGTAGAAAGTTTAAATTGAATATCAAACACTAGGCTTTTCCACGCGTAATCTTGGCTTTCTCTTGTCCTTCTTTTTTTATTTTATATTTATAAGAATCGAAAACCTGTCCTAATTTTTTCGAATATCGTCCTTCTTTGATATAATCACGATTTAAAGGAAATCGCTGCTGTATCTCAAAACCAAAAGTATCTGATAAAGCTTTAAGCCGATTATTAATTTGGTTATTCTGTTCAGATGAAGCACTATCAAATATCCGACCTAAATCTCTCAAACCTGCACGAATAAAATCCTCAATATTAGGATTATGTTCAAAAGGCACATTAATCGTAACATCATCAGGAAGAATATTCCGAGCAACCTCAAAGGTTTTTAACATCACATCTTTACTAGGAGGAGAAAGGTTTTTAAAAGGAGCCCTTGGTGTAATTATTAAATTTTGTAAAAGAACTTCCTGAATAGTACCATACTCTCTATGAATAGACGCGATATACTCAAGAGCAGCCTTACGATGAGACATTGTCTCACCCATCCCAACAAGAATCCCTGTTAAAGTGGGAAAACCCAATTTGCCCGCCCAATGTAAACTACGTGCACGCAACTCGTGTTTCTTTTTCCGATTTCCACCATATAAAGTTAAATACAAATTATTATCGTCATAGTCTTGCATGACTTTGATAAGTGCGGAAATTTCAAACATCTTTTTCATCTCTAAAGGAGTCAAAAAACCAATATCGATAACAGCAATTAGGCCCTCTAAAAAACCCAATTCACAAACAGTATAAACATAATCAACATAAGAGTCGAAGCCCCATAAATCTAAAATTGAACGTACATACGGAAATTGGTCAGGCCTTTCACCACCGACATACATAATCTCACGAGCACCATCCTGACGAGCCTCTTTTAAGAGTTTTATAGTTGAATACGGAACCGTTAAACTATCACGACTATAAAATCCAGAATAAATACCATTACCACTACCTACTTTTGACAATATAATTTTTTTTGATTTAGAAAAAGTTATAATATTCGGATCATCTTCACCCAAAACCCTTATATCAGAATCAAAATCCTTCTTGCTATTGTATGTGTAACTTGTCGCCATATGTGTAAGCAAATCCTTTACCACGGTTAAAATAACCTCAAAAATTTGATAGTATATACCAAGTCAAGCATGATACCACATAACACAATAGGATTAAACTATGCAAACACAAAGAGCATGTTGTGAAATAAATTTAACTCAATATAGGGAAAACCTAAACAAACTCAAACAACTAATAGGAAACCAAATCAAGTTACTATTAAGCGTTAAAGCTAACGCATATGGTTATGGATTGAGTGAAATTGTAAATGAAGCATTAAAAACGCCTATTGATTATTTTGGGGTAGCAACAATTGACGAAGCAAAACAAATAAGAGACTACAATAAAACCATTCCCATCCTTTTATTTTCGGATTGCTTTGAACACGAAATGAAAGACATCATTAAATATGACATCACGTTAACATTAAACACAAATGATATATTAAATAGACCAGAAATTAAGACGAATCAAATAAAAGCACACATAAAGGTTGATACCGGAATGGGACGGTTGGGATGTGCACCCGAGAAAACACTTCCACTAATAAAACAACTAAAACAACACCCATCAATTATTATCGAAGGGTTATATACACATTTTTCAGATGCAAATAATCAAGATAAAAACTATACACTCAATCAAATAAATATATTTAACACTATTATACAAGATATTAAAAACGAAGGCATCACAATACCTATACACCATGCCGCAAATTCAAGCGCAACTATCAATTACCCAAACACACGATATGACATGGTTAGGATTGGCCTAGATTCATATAGAGATATACTAACAATAAAAAGTAGAGTAACCTACTTAAAAAAAGTAAAAAAGAACCATTCAATAAGTTACAATAGACAATACATAACAAAGCAAGATGAAATTATTGCAACCGTCAGTATAGGATATGGAGATGGCTTACCAATGAGTCTATCACAAGGTGGGTGCGTACTAATATCCGGAAAAAGTCACCCTATAGTAGGGCAAGTTTGTATGGATTATCTGATGGTATCACTAGGAAACAATAGTCATAATATAAAATTGGGCGATGAAGTAATTATCCTGGGAAAACAGCAGGAAAGAATTATAGATATAACCAAGTTTTGTAAAACTACAAAACAGATTCCCTACGAAATAGGCTGTCGACTAAAACGAATGCCAATGTTATATACGAAATAATCATTCTAAGTAGCGTTTAAAATTTTAATCAATACTTTAATTGATAAGTTGATAAACTCGATTGATTATATAATTGTTTTAATTCAGGAAATTAAAGTAGTCTTGGAAGATGTTATGATATCGATAGAATTTTTACGCGGGTATTGTTCTTGGCCACGACCGACTCTCCCACCAAGGTAACTCGGCAGTACCATAGGCGCTAAAGAACTTAACTTCTGTGTTCGAGATGAGAACAGGTATACCCTCTTTGCTATAGTGACCAAGAAGAATACCCACGTCAATTAATGTCTACTCAATTAAGAGTTATTATTCATAAATCGCTTTAAACAAGACCTCGACCTATTAGTACTGGTCCGCTAAGTTTTAATAATCCCTTTGCTCTGCAAGCAGAACGCGGTTCACAATAAAACCAACACGTATTACTACGCTTACACACCCAGCCTATCAACCTCATTGTCTACGAGGGGTCTTACTCTCATAATGAGATGGGAAACCTTATCTTGAGGTGGGCTTCCAGCTTAGATGCTTTCAGCTGTTATCCCTTCCATACGTAGATACCCAGCGTTTACCATTGGCATGATAACTGGTACACCAGAGGTATGTCCATCCCGGTCCTCTCGTACTAGGAACAGCTCCTCTCAAGTTTCCTACGCCCATAGCAGATATGGACCAAACTGTC
>CAZIOF010000169.1:0-13663 GCA_964540745.1 uncultured Candidatus Marinamargulisbacteria bacterium | reverse complement strand
ATCCAGTATTAACCTGTTCATCAAGCGTATTCCATGCCTGACACTGGTCACATCTACCTTGCCAACGAACATATTGGCTACCACAATCTCTGCAAGTATAAAGATGTTTTAATTTTAAGGTTGGACTGATGGTTCTTTTTCTTTCCGAACAAGGGTTTTTCCTTGTTCAGGATCCGGGTTTTTATTTTTTTTAACAGAAAAAACTAACTTATCATCTTTTAGGGAACACTTAATAGTAAGACCACTTTTAGAAACACCATCTTTTAGTAAGGTATCGGCTAAAGAATCTTCAAAATATTCTTGAATAGCACGCCTAAGAGGACGTGCGCCTTGTTTTTGATTAAACCCTTTATCCACCAGAAACCCCTTTGCTTTTTTATCAACGGTAATCTGTATGTTTCTGTCTGATAAGCGATCTAAAACATCACGAAGCATGATATCCAATATTTTTGTAATATCTTCTTTATCAAGCAATTTGAATATAATAATATCATCAATTCGGTTTAAAAACTCAGGACGAAACTCACGCCTCAACTCATCGGTAAGCTTTACTTTAATAGCGTTGTAATTTGAATCATTTTTTAATTTAGGGTCAACAAACCCAAAGGTCGTTTCCTTTTCAATAAACTTACTACCTACATTAGACGTCATGATAACAATTGTATTCTTAAAATTGACGGTTTTTCCATTTGCATCAGTAACTCGACCGTCCTCTAAAATTTGGAGAAGAATATTAATAACATCTGGTGAGGCTTTTTCTAGTTCATCAAATAAGACAACGGAGTAAGGACGCCTTCTTACAGGCTCAGTTAATTGACCAGCTTCATTATATCCAACATAGCCGGGAGGTGAACCAATTAGTCTCGATACAGTATGTTTTTCCATGTATTCAGACATATCAACACGCACCATTGCGTCTCTATCACCAAAAAGATATTCAGCTAATGTTTTTGCTAACTCTGATTTTCCAACCCCTGAAGGTCCAAGAAATAAAAACGAGCCGGTAGGGCGGTTTGGGTTTTTGAGGCCGACTTTAGCACGTTTAACCGCACGACATAGTCCTTTGATGGCCTCTTCTTGTCCAACAATCTTTGTTTTTAAGTCCTCTTCCATCATCATCAGCCGTTTAGACTCTTCTAAGGTCAAAGTTTGGATGGGAATGCCTGTCCATGCAGATACAACGTCTCGAACAGTAGCTTCCGTTACGATATTAGACTCGGGTGCTTTCTGTACACTCTCGGCAATAGCTAATTTCTTTTCGATATCCGCTAATTTAGACTCAATAATTGCTAAAGAGGGATCCCCCTTATCAACAGAAGAATCTGATTTTTCCTTAAGCAAGGCATCTTTTTCCTTATGTAGCGCTTGAGTAACCGACTTACTCCCAAACGAGTTACTAAGCATTACCTTAGAAGCTGCTTCATCAATAAGATCTACGGCCTTATCAGGAAGAAATCGCTCAGTAATATATCGAGAGGCTAATTCGACTGCCTCAACTAATGATTCCTCTGTGATTATGACACTATGAAACTCTTCATACCGTTCCTTAATGCCGCGAAGAATTTGGATCGCCTCTTCCTTCGTTGGTTCATCCACATGGAGCGATTGAAAGCGTCGTTCCAGAGCCCCGTCTCCTTCAATATGCTTTCGATATTCGTCCATTGTAGTGGCTCCAATGCATTGAAGCTCGCCTCTTGCTAAGGCAGGTTTAAATAAATTAGCCGCATCTAGGCTACCTTCAGATCCACCGGTTCCAATAATAGTATGTAATTCATCGATAAACAAAATAACATTCTTTGCTTTTCTGACTTCTTCCATAACTTTTTTTACACGGTCTTCAAATTCCCCACGATATTTTGTTCCCGCAACTAGTAGCCCTAAATCTAATGTGATTACCCGTTTTTCTTGTAACTTGATAGGAACTTCTGCTTTAAATATTTTCTGAGCAAGACCTTCAACTATAGCGGTTTTACCAACACCTGGTTCACCAGTGAGTACAGGATTATTTTTAGTACGACGACTAAGTATTTGAATAATTCTATCAATCTCTTTTGAACGTCCAATAACAGGGTCTAATTTATCTTCTAATGCTAATTGAGTGAGATCTCGACCATAGAGATCCAGTGTTGGCGTTGGAATAGCCGTTTGAATACGCTGTTGTGTAGATACTTTATTTCCCAATAATTTAAACAGAACATCTCTTACGGTATTAAGGCTAACCCCCATCTCAGTAATGACTCTTGCCGCAATACTTGTGGGGTCTCTAAAGATCGAAAGAAAAATATGCTCCACATTAACATAATTATGGCCGAGCTTTCTTGCTTCGTCCCATGCGCAACTTAGAATTTGTTTGGCCTGTTGTGTAAAAGGGATATTTCCATATTCGGCTGAAATGCCACCATACTCTAAACGTTCTTCAATTGCAGTTCGAATTTGTTCGGGGGTAAACCCGATTTCTACTAATACCTTAATGACCACATTGTCACCTTCATCTAGAATACCGAGAAGAATATGTTCAGTCCCCACATAACTGTGGTGAAATTTCTTGGCTTCTTCTTGAGCCAACATAATTGTTTGAATTGCTTTTTCTGTAAATCTGGAGAACATAGTCACATAATAGAATAAAACGACTATTTTAGCAACAAAAATGGGCAATATAGGCAAATAATGTACAATGAAAATCAGGATTACTATAATTATATCCTTAGTATATCTTCTTGGTTTAATTATTGCCTAAAAAGGGAACTCTTAAATCAAAGGACAGTCTTAAACTTAGTTAAACTAGTTTAGAATGAATATCTAAGCACTCAATGAAGTGTAAATGGTGTTATAAAACAAAGAGGTTCTTGTGATAAAATGACCGCACTATTGAAGAGGAAAACCATGACAACTAATGTTCTTAATTATGAATTACCGACAGAGTTAATTGCCCAAGCACCAAATCTAGAGAGATCGAATAGTCGATTAATGGTAATTACTAAAAGTTCGGGAGACATTCAACACACAACATTTGCAAACCTTGGACAATTATTGAAGAAAACAGATAGACTCGTTTTGAATGATACTAAAGTTATTAAAGCACGGTTGATGGCAAAGAAAGAGTCCGGCGCCAAGATTGAAATCTTCCTTTTATCCCAACAATCAAGTAATGAATGGGTTTGTTTTTTAAAGCCAGGAAAGAGGGTTCGTGAAGGTATGCTATTACACGTAAGCCCGGTATATCAGGCAACAGTTAAAGAAAAACGATCAGATGGCTGTTATGTCATCCAATTTAATGTGCCGACAGTAGATACAATGTTAGAAAAATATGGAATTATGCCATTGCCACCTTATATTAAAGACCCGAATTTTGAATTAGCCAATAAATACGAAGCAGACTATCAAACAATTTTTGCCTCAAAACCAGGGGCTGTGGCGGCCCCTACTGCAGGCCGTCATTTTACACAATTATTAATAGAGCAATTAAAGACGAATGGAATTGGAACGGAGTCCATAACGCTTCATGTAGGTGCCGGAACGTTTCTTCCTATTAAAGAAGTGATGCTTGAAAAGCATAAGATGCATGAGGAGCGATGTTTTATATCAAAAGAGACAGCACGCCGATTAATAATTCAGAAACAGAAAGGACATCGAATTGTAGCCGTTGGAACAACTGTAGTACGTGCTTTGGAATCCGCATATATAGATAAAAATACGTTAGAATATGGTAATTTTTGTACGGACTTATTTATCAAGCCAGGGCATCATTTTCAAATGATAGATGCACTCATTACCAATTTTCATCTTCCAAAATCAACACTCTTGCTTTTAGTAGCAGCATTTTGTGGAGAGTCTTTAATGAAGGAGGCCTATCAACAGGCAATAAAACAAGAGTATCGATTTTATAGTTTTGGTGATGCGATGCTTATTTTGCCATGATGTTTCAATTAAACCTAGGCTTAGTAAGATGTTTAATAATAGGGCTATTCATTATTGGCCTTAGTGAATCGTATGCACCAATTAGAGCAGAAGAAGTCCAAGAAAAGGAAAAAAGCTATATTGAAACGCGCATCCGGAATGTCGAAATAAAGGCGAGCGCAAGTCCTATTTCAGAAACAATTTTTATTATCCCTCAGAAAAGAACGGTACTCGAAGTTATAGACTTTAAAAAAGGGTTTTACCTTGTAGGTATTCGACATACAAAAGGGTGGCTTTCTCTCAGGGATACACAAGTGTATACAGGGCCCAAACCACCTGAAAAACCTAATGAGGCGTCGTTTATTAAGATTATAAAAAATGAAGTGAAAACACTGGAAGAGATTGAGGCCGCATATAATAAGGCACATCAAGTAAAAAAGAATCCTTTGGATATCGCTCCAAATATTTACATAAATCCTGAGATGTCTATTACTAGTTTCCCTGAATACGATGCCAGAAAAAAATGGAAAATGAATATAGAGGGGTTTTGGGAACTAAAACTAGCTGGGCGTAATTATGAGCCTAAAATACCGACAGATCCACGGTTTGAGGCTATAAAACGAGACCCTATATACATGAAGTTGCCACGAGATGTTCTTCCTGGGGATCCAAATTTAGAGCATCGAATGGATCTAAATATAGAGGGGCGTTTGGGAGAAAAACTATCAGTTGATATGAGTTTGCAGCAGGAGCCAGAAATGCCAGATGATTATCAAATTAAAGTTGATTATGATAAATATGGGGTTGAGATTGGCCATTTGCATCCTGAGTTCAAGACTGGACGTTTCGTGAATATAAGAAAGAAATTAAAGGATGCAATACAGTTTTCTTATAAAGACAAAAGCTCGAATACCCGTTTGGTTTATGGAAGAACAGGTTCGGATCCTAAAAAAATAAGCACAATAGGAAATGGCGGTACAACAATTAAGCTGGGGTCACGTTGGATCTTAGAAAATTCGGTCACAGTATACGTGAATAATAGGCGTCAAGACGATGCCAGCTATAAGGTTAATTACTACGATGGAAGCCTAGAGTTCAATTCACCTAAAAGTCAAAATGATAGAATAGAGGTTATCTACGAGTACACAAATCCGATAGCTGACTTTTTACCATCATTAAATCGTAGTAGTTTTACAGGCTTTGACTATATATGGAAAGAAAAAGCAGTTGCTTTTTTACAAAAAGAAACAGATCAAATGAGCGAGAACTTATGGAAAAAGGCCGTGCCTTCAACCATAAATATTACAGAGGATAGTTCAAGTAAAAACGAAGACTTACGTATTCTAAAAGAGATAAGTCGTATTTTTGATAATAGCATAACACTTAATAATGTTCAGTTGGGGAATATGGCAGAAGCAATGGGAATAGGCAGTGTCAGCATCCAGGCAGGAAGTAAGGAGGTTGATTCAAGCTATATGAGTGTATCAGGAAATACAATTCAATTTGAGAAGTGGCGTCCGTCAGCAGACATGAAAGTTGTGGCGAACTTCGATGTTCTATCGGTGGTAAAACAGAAACGCTTTATACAGGGCAATGATAGTCAGGAGATTCCGTTTAATGAGCCGGACATTATTGAGGATAGCTTGAGACTTTATATTGATGGTCAAAAACAAGATGACGAGGTGTTCAGGTATCATGAAGACGCCAGCTATTTAGAGTTTGCAGAGGAGATTCACACATCATTAATGTTAGAGCTTAGGTTTAAAAAACAAAAAAAGAAGCCTTTATCACAAACCTTATGGGATCCAGCACGTCGGGCTAGCATACTTCAGGTTACAGATGAAGAGGCCCCGACTAAAGATGTGACCGTGCCACGTATTTTTTACCTAAAGCACTCCCCAATAGTAATTGGGTCTGAAAAGGTATTTATTAACGGAGAGTTATTGGAACCTGAGAAAATCCATGTTAAATATTCAGAGGGCATATTATCTTTACCAGAGGTTGTTTTAAGTATCGAAGATACGGTTAAAATAGACTATCGTTATTATAAAACAAAAAAAGTCTCAGAAACGTTAATTGGAAAAGATAGCACTGGTCCATACACCTTAAAAAATAAATATATATTGTTTAGAAAAGTAACAATAGAAGTCGATAATAATGAATTAGTAGATGTTCGAGATTATATCGTAGATTATGACCTTGGAAAAATTTACTTTAATTATCCAATTGAATTTCCAAGTATTATCTCAGTCAGTTATGAATCCATTAAAACCTCAGAGGTTAAACCTAAAGAAGGTGAGTCAAAGGTATCAGTAGGCGTGACATATCTTAACGAAGCCGTTTCTCCTGTTGCCGAAAGAATTGAAAAAAATGCGCCAACAGAGAACTTTACAATTACACAAAATTTAAGCATAGTAACAACACAGAGTGTGACAATTCAGGTTGATAAAAACCCAATTATACTGAATAAACCGTTTAATATGATAGTTGACGGTCAAGTCATTAAAGAAGTTACTGATGCAACTGTAGATGATGTTTCCTACCAAATTATTAATCCTCATAAAGGATACGTAACAATACATAATTTGGACCCTCAGTTATTACATCTGGTTAAATTAGATTATGCTTATAAAGAGGCTAAGAATCAAACGAAATATAAGTTTTTAGGGAAGGGTGTCAAGACATATTATAGCGAGGGCACAGAGCTTGAAGGGTTAGAATCTGTTAAATATAATGGGATCTTATATATTACCTATTATTCAACTGAAGGGCCCAAAAAATTAAGGCCAGGGATTGAGTTTACAGCTGAGTATGATGATATAGAGGCAGGCAGGGTCGATATAACGTTTATTACAACAGGGGAAGATCCACTAAATCAATCTGAATTAATAAACTATCCTAAAGACATGTTAGAAGTTCACTATTATTATATCCCTCCAGATGTATTAGAGAATGGTGAAAACCTTAAACAGACATTAGTTCAAGTGGCATCAGAAGCGAAGCTGTCTCCAGAGTGGAATGTGGCGTTTGATGTCGCGGCAGCAGGAAATAATTTTTCAAAAGCCTCACGGGTGGGTGAATTTCACGGAACAGGAACAGGTGTTCAAGATAATTCTTACTTTTTAGGGAAGAAAAAAATTATTGAAAGTTCAGAACAGGTCTTTATTGGCGGGGTATTACAAAATGCAGATAAGGACTACTATCTTAATACGGTATTGGGGACATTAAGATTTAGAAATCAAACGCCTACGAATAAGGATGTCATAGATGTTTACTACGAGTATATGGATGAGAGTAGCCAAACAAAAGCGGGTGTTGAAGAATTTAATGTTGCTTATAGCGCTAAAACTGCATATAGGGGGAAATATATTCAGGTAAATGCGGATGTTGTAGGTGTAGAAAAAGACTACTTTAGTCTTTCTCCAGTAAAGCAAGGGAAGGGTACTAATTCTATTGGTGCTGATTTTAATATGAATTTATACGATCAGGGCGCCTGGAAGATGAGAGTAAAGCGTTATGCAACATATAAAGGAACAGAAGACAAATCAACGTACCTCTATCAGACGGATTTTAGTAGTAGTCTAGGGCTCAAGTTTTTCAAGAACTTAGTGGGGATAAACCAACGCATTGAACGAAGCGACACAGAACAACCGCCCTATAAAGGTGAAACTAACTATGAATCAGATTCAAGAACCTATAGGTATTCAGGGAGATATAATATAGGCCCTGATTATTGGAAAACCAACCTTACTCATGAGTTTAGTCGAAATAGTACAGATATCCGAGAGAATGAGAACGGGGTTAATACAGGGGCAACAAGCCTTCAGTTAGACAGCAAGTTAACGCTAAAAGATCTATGGTTATTGGGGGACCTTAGTGTGTCACCTTTAGCCTCTACGATGGTTACCGATAAACGACAACAAAAAACGGAAGAAAGCTCTCAAAAGAAAATAATAACAGCTCAGACGGCAGTGGTTTGGGCGCCATTCAAAATATTGTCAACTAATATTAATGTGTCCAGGCAATTTCAGAGAGAGCAAACGTCTATCCAAGCAACCGCTAATAATCAAGATATTTGGAACCTAAATACATCGACAAACTTTACACCATTTAGCTGGCTAAGATTTAAATGGACAGCCGTGAGACGAGATGCGCCTAGTGCATTAGTAGGGCAACGGGGCGCTCATAATGAGGAGGATAGGTATTCATTAGAACGCTTTTCACCGGGCTTATTATTAACAGCGTTAGGTTTGAGTAAAGATAATTTCTTGGTTCAACCAATTTATTCCTCACAGGGATCTATACATTATACTCAAAATAAAAGGTTTCAAAATAATGACCAAAACTGGACAGATTCGAAAGCGATTAATGGGAGTTTTAGCAACTTTGAACCGCTAAAGGGTTTTAAACTTATAAGTGTGTCTTATAAAAAAAATGATCAGGAAAATGAAAATAAAAGAGCAACGGTTACAGATAGGACAGAGTCTAGGGTTCTAAATAAACAGGCGCAAGTATCCGTGAATCCATCTTGGCCGTTACTCAATAAATTTAGTTACTCATCTAGCGTCCAAGAAACCGAAGATACAAAACTTCAGTATAAACTACCCTCCTTAATAGCAACAAAAAATATTGAAAAAAAACAAACTATTCAAATACAGACCCCTATTTATACACGGTCTCAAGAGTTAGTGTTTAACCCGGGGGTTATAAAGTTAGGCCTTCCAAATATCTTTATGTTTAATTTGGGTACATATAAAATAGAATTAGCTGAAAATATACAAAAGAGGAATACAGATACGCTAACATCTATTTTTCCAACCGAGAATCAAATTCCAGATATATCAAAATCTATGAGAAATGAATTTATGACAAAACATACGATTAAATTAACCGCGAGCCCATTGAATTTAATTAATATAACGGCGATGGGAACAAGTCAAAATACATATTTAAGTAGAAACTTAAATCAACCTCCTCAAACAAGCATCAAGCAGCTACATAGAGGCGCGGCTACAGTGGAGTTCTCACCACTTAAGATGGTCTCATTAGGAGGAACTTTGAGTTATAAACGTGAAAAGACCTATGAGGGAAGTGGTCTCGATTTATCATTACGGGCTATTCAACTTGCCAGATTTCATAGTCATAAAGATATATTTGAACAATTTTTGAAAGTAGAAACAATTACACAAAAGGTATCATCAACATTCAGCCCGTTAACCTGGTTTTCTACGACTCTTAGTGGTACTAGGCGAAACATTCCTCAGCTTAAAGACGTAGGAGAAGAAGAGATAGAAGAAAAAAACTTTTTGCAATATATAGGTTCATTTACAATGGAGTTTACTTTTTTTAAGGAAATATCGATTTCAGGCACATATAGCTTAAAGCAGACAAGTGAGCAACAATTAGCGCCAGAGGCTGGGTATGCAACGCAGATAAGAGCAACCTATAACCCAATTAAAACGAAGGAAGTGTCGGTAGGCTTGACTTATTCACGAACACATTCCTGGGCAAATGATTTAAATGATTTAGAAAGAACATCAGCCGATGAGGGAGAACAAAACTCCAAGGCGTTTACGATCCAAGAGGTTGATAATACGGTAGAGCAGGGATCTCTTGCAATTAGTATTAATCTACCTTTACCTACCTTTCCACATGTTGAAAACTTGGTGATTACTGGGGAGGGGTATTTAAAGAAGATTACCGATAAAATGGATCCGTATCGCACGACCGGAAAAACGAGTTATGAAATTTCGGGTTTATCAATAAAAGGGACATTGAACTTTTAATAAGGCTATAGAGAATAGCGATCTAGCTTAAGCTTCGCGCTATGGTTTAGTTGAGGGTGAGAAACGGTTGAGAATCCAATATAGCACTTACAACTAGGGGCATCTTTAATCGGCCATCATAAGGCACCATTATAATCTAAAATATTGTTATAGGGATTTAAACAAGGGATTAAGATACCCTTCTACCAATATACCAGGAGAGAGAGACGTCGATTTTAAATGATAAAGTGGGATAGCGTCTGATAATGTTGAGATATCAGGTGTGGAAAAAAGGGATAAAGACGATTGTCCACCAATAAGTTTGGGGGCAAAAAAGAAGTGCCCTTTGTCTGCACATCCCTGTTCGATAAGAGTGCTAAAGATACTATGCCCACCTTCTATTAACAGGTCATAAATATTGCGCTTATATAATTCCTTGAGTAAGGTATCCCAATCAAATGTATGATTAACTAAGGGGAGTTCTAACACAGACACTTGGGACGGTAATGTAAACGCATAATTATGTTTTGAAGTTACTAAAAGAATAGGATATCCAGAGTTAAACACAGCGGCATGTTCAGGGCATTTAGCCTGAGGGTCGAGAATAATAAGTGTTGTTTCTTGTGTATTGTGTGAAATATCATGACGAATGGTAAGCTGAGGATTGTCTAGCAGCAGAGTGCCACTCCCGATGAGAACAGCGGATGCTTGTTGTCTAAGTCGATGAACCAGTTTCAAGGACTTTGTTCCAGTAATATACTTGCTTTTTCCATTGGCAAGAGCAAGCTTTCCATCGAGAGAAAGTCCTGCTTTAAGTCTAACAAAAGGGCGATTTTGACATTGGTTCTTAAAAAAAACCTCATTACACCACAATGCGTCTTGTTTACATAAGCCAGAATCAACCTGAATACCAGCGGCCTCTAATACACGTCGTGCAGGATTTTGTCGAACGAGTGGGTTTGGATCGTCCATGGCATAGACAACGCGTTTGATGTTAGCATTGATAATAGCCTGGACGCATGGAGGTTGCTTCCCAAAATGAGTACATGGCTCAAGCGTTATATATAGAGTAGCGTCTTTGCACTGGTAGCCAGCAGAATTGATTGCACAAACTTCAGCATGAGGATGTCCTGGCCGTAAATGAACCCCTTCAGAAAGGATGACGTGATCCTTAACAATGGCTGCAGCGGTAACTGGGTTTGGATAGGTTTGACCAAGCAGCTTTTTTGAAAGCCGGATTAGACGACGCATAAGGCGTTTTTCCCACGAATTAAAGAGAGGGGGTACCATTTTTGAGAGCTTTTTTGTTGGTGTATATAACTTTTTGTTTAAGCGCAAGCTCTTCATCAAAATAGACTTCAATAAAGCCTTTTTGATCAAGCTCAAATTCAAGAGAAGCCTTGTCATCCGGAAAGTGAACATCTGAATAAAGGCGCTGTCGATGTCTTTCTGAACGGTAATAGATAGCTACTTCTTGAGGTTTCCAGTTATGGAGAATAGAAAAAGAGACTCTAGCAGTCACTTTATTGGTTTCTTCGATATGGCCAAGAATGGCGATATCGATAGGGTACCCTTGGCTAACAATAACGCGAATCTGCTCGTCAATACCCAGTAAGCTATTTGGCGTTGGTTGTTGGTGAATAACGATGCCAGGAGGGTAAATATTAGAAAATTGTTTTTCTTTAACGTAAATATCAAGGGCCTCATTGGTTGAACTAACACTCTCAAGAGGTCGGCCAACAAGATCAGGCACCAGCGATTGTTGTTTTCCTTTAGAGATAAAAAGCTTAATCGTTCGGTTTTGTTTGACCTCTCGACCTGAAGCAGGCGTTTGATCAACAATTAATCCTGGAGGATAGAAGGGATGTATTCGTTCTCCCGCAACAAGTCCTTTTAACTGATGGGACTTTAAAAGAGTTAATCCGTCTTTCATCTCTAAACCGCGTAAATTAGGAACAAGTCGATTTGGGATCCCTAAAACGTAATAGTGGTATACCCCATAAGAAAGGACAAAGAGGATAATGAGAAAAGAAAGGAAGCTTCCCCATTGAACCTTTTTCCAAAAACGTGATTTTTCAGAATGTAGGACATCTTCTTTAATTTCGTGTTGAAGTAAGTCATCTCCGGGAAGGTTTGCTTCAAGGCGACCATTCAACTCTCCCAACTTATAAGTATTAACAAGATTAAGAAAGGAACTAAATCGCTGCTCGGCGTTGGGTGCAATACAGCGATGAATCATAAGGGCTATTTTTTTAGGAATATTTGGATTTAGAGTTTGGATAAGCTCTGGTTTATTCAATAAAGATGTTTTGAGACGATTAACTTTAGATGTGTAAGGGTAGGGCCATTTTTTTGTAAATAGAAAATAAAGTAAAATACCAAAACTATATATATCCGATTTGATAGTATACGTTTGTCGTTGCATAAATTCAGGGGATAAGAAAATGCAATCTTCATAAACCTGAAAACGTTTAAATTGCTGTTTTAAAATGAGGACGGGTAATAAGGCTTTGACAAGACGAATCTCATTATTATGATTAACAAAAATATTTCCAAAATTTAAACTACCATAGATTAAGTTATGATTTTCTAAAGTAAGTAGTGCAGATAAAATTTGAGTAGCAAAGTTCCACAGATACTTTAAACTCCAATTTTGATTATCTTTTAAATAGACATCTAAGGATAAAAGTTGCTCCTCACACTCGTGAATAACATAAAAGTCCTTTCCAGTATAACTATAGTCGATCATTTTTAATAAATTGGGATGGTCAATCTGTATAAGGGCTTCAGATGCCTGAATAAGAGATTTAATAATAGGCGGGGTTAGATACTGGGCTTTATATTTCCAAATAAGAATGTGCTTATTTGTAGAGCGGTCTAGCCCATAGTAAGTAATCGTTAAGAGCTCATCTGAAATAGATTCGCGAATTTCATATTTAGATTTGACTAAGGTTGTTTTAAGTAAAATAATTAAACTCCTTTGCTCAGTATAAACGTTTAAAGCCTGAGCACGTCAAGTCATGGCATTCATTCAAAGGTTGATAGTGCCTTAGGAAACAGAACAAAAGAATGAGGTGAAATAAGGCATAGGTAATCGACTAAATCAATGTAATGGAGAATAGGCTTTGGAATATCTCTTGGTGAAACAGAGATAGAATAAAGGATATCTCCAGAGTTTAAATCTAATAATTTAAACTCTGATGGCGTTTGAAGTAAAAGCGTATGGGATTTGCCGTAAAAATAGTTATTAAAGGGAATAGAGTCTATTTTCCAGAGACTTTCGTTTTTAATTAATGTGGAGCTGACAATACGATTACTTTCTGGGTTTATCATAATTGAAGATCTATTTGTATAAATGTGAGGGCTAGATGGCAAAGGAGGTTTCGATAATAAGGTTGTTTTTAGATCAAAAATGGTAGTTCCCTTTTTGCTTTTTAAATATAGAAGATGTCCCTTTAATGAAAGCGCGACAAGCGTATTTGAAAAGTGCTTTAGAGTAGTGTACTGACCAGAAACTAAGTCAAAGGAAAACAGTTTATTCTTTGAGATGGCATAGATAATATCGTTATTGAAACCTAATTCAAAGTCAATGACAGAGGGGGCCTCATGTATCCAGTTTGATTCACCCGTATCAAAATCAATGAGTTGTAAGTGCTGTTTAGAAAGTGCCACTATGTAAGGATAATTAAAAAGAACTTTGAAATGAGATTGTCGTAGTGACCACTGTTTATAGCCATAGGTAGCATCATAACATGCTAGACCTTTCTGATGTGAAATGAAGAGACGATTAAAAAGAATGTCAAAAGAGGTAACCTTTTGAAAAAGGGTCGGGATTTTCCAAAGAGATGTCCCTGAAAGCTGATACTTATGGAGGGCTCCTGATTCAAAGAGAATGAAAAAGTGATCGTCGTAGACAATAGGTTTTACCTGAAAAGGCTCATCAAAATTGACGGTTTTAATAGTAGCAGACAGAAAATGGGTAGTTGCTATAAAGGTGAAGA
>CAZIOF010000168.1:0-19948 GCA_964540745.1 uncultured Candidatus Marinamargulisbacteria bacterium | reverse complement strand
CGTATATATTGGCCTATGATAATGGTGTTGAACGACAATCAGAAAATACGGTGAATCAGGTTCAGATGGCTTCTTCCTATAATCAATATTTGTCGCGTCTTGATCAGGTGAAATCTGAAATTCATAAGAATAGGCTTACAGCGGCCATTGATATATTAAATGGGTTGGTATCTAGTTTACGCCTTAGTCAAGCTAAGGTTATTGCGACTTTTTTTCCTGATGCTATAGGCGATTATTGGTTAGAGAAAAATAATCGTCAATTTGATGAGTTAGATGTGTCGGTCGGTAGTTATGGTGTTTTATATTCGGCGCGCTATAAGCATAAGGATGGGCCAACAATTGATGTGAACGTGATTTTAGATGATGCCGTCATTGAAGAATATGTGAGCATTATTAATGCGCCACAACTTGTTAAACAAATAAAGAATACCGCGATTATAACTGTAGATGGCGGGTACTCTGCAATTGAAAAGGTTATAGAGTCGGATTTTTTTTGTGAACGTAATATTGTGATTAGTAAAGCGCTGTTGGTTAATGTTATTGCGAATGGAGTTTCTGAAAATACCTTTCTTGATCAGTTTTCTTCTGAAATAGATTTTTCTCGATTAGAAAATTATCTTCTCCCTTGAGGGTGTCTTGATTTTCATCTTTCTGGATGGTAGGCTTTTTGGTGAGTATTCGTCTATCTAGAGTGTAGTGATACGACTTCCTATCTAAACCCTAGGTTATAATGCTCCTGTAGCTCAGTTGGTAGAGCACATCCATGGTAAGGATGGGGTCGTCGGTTCAAATCCGATCGGGAGCTCCATAGTTTAAATTAGGTTGTTAATAGTAAAGTCTAAATAATTATAAAAGGAGGCTATCATGGCTAAGGAAAAATTTGACAGAAGTAAACCACATATAAATATCGGAACGATTGGTCACGTGGATCATGGGAAGACCACGTTAACGGCGGCTATCACAAAGGTGTTAGCGTCAGCTGGTGGCGCTGAATTTAAAGCGTATGATCAGATTGATGCAGCCCCAGAAGAAAAGGCACGTGGAATTACAATAGCCACGGCACATGTTGAGTATGAGACGGAAACACGTCACTATGCGCATGTAGACTGTCCTGGTCACGCGGATTACGTTAAGAACATGATTACAGGTGCTGCACAAATGGATGGAGGTATTCTAGTTGTTAGTGCAGCTGATGGACCTATGCCTCAAACACGTGAGCATATTCTTCTTGCACGACAGGTAAATGTGCCTTATATCGTTGTGTTTATGAATAAGACTGACCAAGTAGATGACGAGGAATTAGTTGAATTAGTGGAGATGGAGCTTCGTGAACTACTTAGTAAGTATGAATTTCCAGGCGATGATATTCCGTTTGTCAAAGGGTCAGCATTGAAAGCCCTAGAAGCGGCCGATTCATCACGAGAGAATGCCGATGCAAAATGTATTTGGGAACTTATGGATAGTGTAGATAAATATATTCCAGAGCCAGAACGCGATGTAGATAAGCCTTTCTTAATGCCAATTGAAGACGTTTTTAGTATTACTGGTCGTGGGACGGTAGGAACAGGGCGTGTTGAAAGAGGCCGAATAAAAGTTGGCGAAGAAGTCGAGATTGTTGGTATTACAGAAGAGACCATTAAAACAACGATTACTGGAATTGAAATGTTTCGCAAACTACTTGATGAAGGTCAAGCAGGGGATAATATGGGTGCGTTACTTAGAGGAATTGAACGAGAAGGTCTTCAGCGTGGACAAGTATTGGCAAAACCAGGGTCTATTACACCCCATACACAATTCCAAGCTGAAATCTATGTATTGAAAAAAGAAGAGGGTGGACGTCATACACCGTTCTTTAAAGGTTATAGGCCACAGTTTTATATTCGAACAACAGATGTAACTGGAGATATTATCCTGCCAAAGGATGTGGAAATGGTTATGCCTGGTGATAACATCACACTTGATGTAGAGCTTATTGTTCCTGTTGCTTGTGAACAGGGGATGCGATTTGCGATACGAGAAGGTGGCCGCACAGTTGGCGCCGGTGTTGTTACCAAGATAATTATGTAGGTGGAATAATGGCAGAAAAACAAATAAGCAAAGATATTGATACAAAAGTAAGTGGTTCTAAAAGTATTCAGCATAAAATACGAATACGATTAAAATCGTTTGATCATCATATCATTGATAAGTCTGCATTCCGAATTGTTTCTACAGCACAAAAATCTGGAGCAAAAGTATTAGGTCCAATCCCTTTACCAACGCAAAAGAAAAAGTGGTGTGTTCTTAAATCACCTCATGTTAACAAGAGGGGTGGCGAACATTTCGAATTGCGCATACATAAACGATTAATTGATATATTAGATCCTCCATCAACAACCGTTGACGCGTTAATGGATTTAGAATTACCTGCAGGTGTAAATATTGAGATTAAGTTAAAATAATCTAGGTAGGCATTAAAATGAGTAAAATGATTTTAGGACGGAAAATTGGAATGACACAGATCATCGAAAACGAAGGTAATGTCATTCCTGTAACAGCTATCAAAACAGAAGATTGTGTTGTAGTTGATGTTAAGACAATAGAGAAAGATGGCTATAATGCCTATGTGTTGGGATTCGAAACGGTTAAAGATAAGAAGCTTAATAAGCCTAAAATAGGTTTGTTTTTAAAGACTGATTTAGAACCAAAGCGTGTCTTAAAGGAATGCCGTTTGACTAAACCTTGTGAATTAATAATCGGTCAATCTATATCATTAGATGATTTCGAAGAATTATCAACTGTAGAAATTAAAAGTAGATCTATAGGTAAAGGGTTCGCAGGTACTATTAAGCGTCATAACTTTTCACGTGGACCCATGTCCCATGGTTCAAAAAACAAACGTCGACCAGGTTCAATTGGTGGAGGTACTGAGCCAGGACGAGTTTTTAAAGGTACTAAAATGGGTGGTCATATGGGTAATGAAAATATAACGTTAAAAAAGTTGAAAATTGTTCGTATTGATTCAAACACAGGAATGATATATATTAAGGGTTCTGTTCCTGGAAAAAAGGGTAATCTTGTCCAGGTTATATCACATAATTAAAGGTTTGCATGATGAAAGTTAAAAGTTTTGATTTAAATTGTAAAGAAATTGATGAAATCGAGTTTCATGTATCAGATGTTAAAGGTAACAAGCAACTCAATAATATCTTTTATTTATTGAATAGACATTTTCGGTTTAGAACTCGTCAGGGTACTGCTCATACAAAGAATAGATCTCTTGTTGCCGGCGGTGGTGCTAAGCCTTATAAACAAAAGGGGACGGGGAATGCAAGAAGAGGTACAAATCGAACTCCCCTGCGTAGAGGCGGAGGAGTCATTTTTGGTCCTCAAAATCGTATCGGCTATAAAAAGCAAAATAAACGACTTTTGAAAGTTGGTTATGAATATGCCTATCGTGTTCTTGATAATAATATTTCAGTGCTCAACTATTCAATTGATAAGAATACAAAAACGAAAACTTTAGCAAAATTTTTAAAGAAACTTGATGCGGATGCACAGAAGTTTTATGTTTTATGTCTTAATGATGAGACGGATATAATCAAAGTCATCCGTAACCTTGATAATGTTATTATTGGAAATCCAAACAAGATCAATCTAGAGCTTATGAAAACTAGCGATCGTGTTGTTCTTACTATGAATGCAGTTAATGCGATTAATGCGAGGAGTAATAATGAAAGCACCTAGTATTATTGAACCAGTTGTAAGTGAAAAGACCATGTCGCTGCTTGACCAGCGCAAATATGTTTTTTTTGTTGATGCTAATTCAAATAAAATCGAAATAAAAAAAGACGTTGAAAGAATATATAACGTTTCTGTCTCTGATGTTAATATTATTATTACAAAGCCAAAGAAAAAGCGTCGCGGTCGTATTATTGGTCATACATCAGCTAAGAAGAAAGCAATAGTTACATTATTAGTTGACAATGACATAGAAAAAATTAAGAAAATATTTTAGGTGAACTATGCCAAATAAAGAATATAAACCAACTAGCCCTTCATTAAGATTACGAAAAACTGCCGATTTCTCGGAATTGACTGTTGTTAGGCCAGAGCCAGGGCTAACAACCACACTTAAAAGCAGAAGTGGTAGAAATAATCAAGGTCGAATTACAGTTAGGCGAAGAGGCGGGGGTGTTAAAAGAAAATATAGAATGATTGATTTTAAGCGAGACAAGGATAGCGTTATCGCTACTGTAAAAACAGTCGAGTATGATCCTTATCGTACGGCGTATATCGCTTTAGTGCAGTATGATGATGGTGAAAAACGGTATATCATAGCACCCAATCGAGTTAAGGTTGGACAAAAAATTCAATCAGGTGATGACGCTGAAATTAAAATCGGAAACACTCTTAAATTAAGACATATACCTGTTGGTTCGATTATTCATAATATACAGATTCATCCTAAAGGAAAAGCTCAGTTATGTCGTTCTGCAGGATGCCAAGCATCATTATTAGCCAAAAATCCTAGATATGCAAATATTAAGCTACCATCTGGGGAAGTTCGGCTTGTACTTTTAGATTGTGTGGCAACTATAGGGCAAGTAAGTAATACGGATAAGCGGAACGAAAAGGTTGGTAAGGCTGGAATCAATCGTATGATGGGACGTCGTCCTAAGGTTAGAGGGTCAGTTATGAATCCAGTAGATCATCCTCATGGTGGTGGTGAAGGAAAAGCGCCTATCGGTCGATCCGGCCCTATGTCAAAATGGGGAAAGAATACAATGGGTAAAAAGACCCGTAAAAGTAATAAGTCAAATCGTTTAATTGTTAGTCAGAGTAGGAGGTAATTTAAGTGGCAAGATCGTTAAAAAAAGGTCCATTTATAGATGATAGTCTTCTAAAAAAAATTGAAGATGCGAATACACAGGGCAAGTCAAAAAAACTTATCAAAACCTGGTCAAGAAGGTCTACCGTCATTCCAGAAATGATTGGATTAAATATAGCTGTTTATAATGGCCGTAAACATATTCCGGTTTATATTCAAGAAAACATGGTTGGCCACAAATTAGGTGAATTCGCTTATACACGAACATATCGTGGTCACAGCAGTAGTAAAAAGGCTTAGATTAAGGATAATAAGTTATGAATAAACAATCAAAAGATAATTTGAAAGTAAAATCGGCAAGAGCATTGGCCAAATATGTTCGACTGTCTCCTGATAAAGGTCGCCGAGTAGTAAACCTTGTTAGGAATAAAGATGTTAATGAGGCATTAGATATTTTACGTGTTGTGTCTCAAAATGCTTCAGTACCTGTAAATAAGGTTATTTATTCTGCAAAGTCAAATGCAATTAATAATCATGGTATGGACGAAAATAAGTTATTTATAAGTAAAATAATTGTTAACGAAGGACCTAGGTATTATAAGTTTCAACCAAAAGCACGAGGTCGAATATTTAAGATTGCCCGTCGTTACAGTCATTTAACAGTAGAAGTGTCGGAGAGGAAATAAAATGGGACAAAAAGCACATCCACGATCATTACGTGTACGTATCATACAAGATTGGGATTCTACTTGGTATGGTGGTAGAGACTATGCTGATTTAGTTATGGAAGATACCATCGTACGAAATTATTTAGAAAAAGAACTTAAGCGGGCAGGCGTTACAAATATTCAAATATTACGTAAAAGTAAAAGTGCAGAAGTTAACGTTAAGGTTGCTCGTCCAGGGATTATCTTTGGGAGAGGTTCAGTCGACATAAAATATTTGACCCAAGAGATTTTTAAACGTACAGGTCGAAATTATAAATTAAATATTATAGAGGACAAAGAATCTGATTTATCATCCAAAATGATCGGTGAATGGATTGCCCAACAATTAGAACGACGAAATCCTTTCAGAAGAGTTATGAAAATGTCCTTACAAAGAGCTATGAAATCAGGTGCTTTAGGTATTAAAATCGCATGCGCTGGAAGACTTGGTGGCGCAGAAATTGCTCGCACCGAGTGGTATCGCGAAGGACGTGTTCCATTGCATACATTTCGTGCTGATATTGATTATGTACATGTAGAAGCCAATACCACATACGGAAAAATAGGTATTAAGGTATGGGTTTACAAGGGTGATATCTTAGGTAACCGCACGTTTGGTGAACCTATTGCCGTTAATTCATCTAATAAATAGTCGGGAGATAATCTATGTTAATGCCAAAAAAGACCAAATATCGTAAATATCAAAGAGGGCGTAATCGTGGGGTCACACAAACAGGTCACACATTATCTTTTGGAGAATATGGTCTTAAAACGTTAGAAAATGAATTTATTACTCAGAGACAAATAGAGTCTGCCAGACGTGCTATGACTCGGTTTATTAAACGTGGTGGTAAAGTTTGGATTCGAATCTTTCCAGATAAGGTGGTCACACGATTACCTGCTGAAACAAGGATGGGAAAAGGTAAAGGTACCCCTGAGTTTTGGGTAGCTCCCGTTAAACGTGGTCAAATGTTGTTTGAGTTGAGTGGTGTTAATCTAGATGTAGCACAAGAAGCATTTAGGCTAGCAAGTCATAAGCTTCCAGTCAAAACAAAGTTTATATATGAAGGTGAAGATAATGACGAGTAACGATTTAGAAAAAAATATTGGTCTAAAATATAATGAATTATTGGATTTGCGTATTCAAAATAAGTCTAATGAATTAACAGATAATTCCAAAATTGGGAAATGTAAAAAAGAAATAGCTAGGCTTAAAACTCAGTTAAATCAGAACAGGAACGAAAAATGAGTAATAACGATAATATACAAACACAGTCACGGTTTCTTGAAGGTGTTGTTAGTAGCATTAGTGGCCAAAATACAATCAAGGTTACAGTTAGTACTTTAAAACAGCATCGGCGATACAAGAAGGTTTACAAATCTTCAAAAAGCTATTTAGCACATACATTACAGTCTCATCAAATAGGAGATAAAGTACGACTAAAAGTTGTACGACCTATTAGTAAAAGAAAAAGTATGATAGTTGTTAATGGGAATGTGGAGGCAGCAGACTTATGATACAATCAGAATCCTTATTGGATGTGGCGGATAATTCAGGTGCTAGGCAAGTATTATGTATAAAAGTACTTGGTGGTTCCAAACGAAAATATGCACGTGTTGGAGATTTAATAATAGCTGTTGTTAAGAAAGCTATTCCAAAGAGTAATGTAAAAAAGAGCGAAATTGTTACCGCAATAATAGCTAGAACTAAATCAAAAATTCATCGATCTGATGGTACCGTTCTACGATTTGATGATAATGCAGTGGTTATTATTGATAAAGATGGAAATCCTGTTGGTACACGAATTTTTGGTCCAATGCCTAGAGAATTAAGAGATAAGCAATATATGAAAATAGTATCTCTAGCATCAGATGTTATTTAGGAGAATATAGTGAATAAGTTTCAAAAAGGCGATTTAGTTATTGTTACAACAGGCACAGATAAAGGCAAAACGGGCGAGATTATTTCAATTGATAATAATCGTAGAAAAGTAAAAGTTTCTAAGATCAATCTGGTTAGCAAACATCTTAAGGCTACAAAAGAGTCAAACGCAAGAATTGATAAAATTGAAAGTTTTATGGATATATCAAATGTTATGCATTTTGATTCTAATGAAAAATCAGCACAAAAGATAAAATTTATGGTTAACAAAGGAAAGAAGGTTAGAGTTACAAAAAAGTCTAACTTTCAGATAGATAAATAGGAGATTCCGGTATGTTAGATTTAAAGAATAAATATAAAAAAGAAGTTAAATCAAAATTGCAGGAGCAATTCAATTACAAAAATATTATGGAAATCCCTGAAGTACTCAAAGTTAGTATAAATAGAGGACTTGGAGAAAGCATAAATAATAGTAAGGTTATAGAATCTTCTTTTGACCAATTAATCAAAATAACAGGCCAAAAACCAGTTTTTACAAAAGCAAAAAAATCTATATCAAACTTTAAATTACGAGAAGGCCAAATTGTTGGTATTAAGGTCACATTAAGAAATAAAAAGATGTATGACTTTATACAAAAATTAGTTAATGTTGCCCTTCCAAAAATAAAAGATTTTCGTGGGATTAGTGGTCGCTCTTTTGATGGTCAAGGTAATTATACGTTGGGTATTAAAGAGGATTCTATATTTCCCGAAATTAGTTATGAAACAAGTGATAAGTTACGTGGTTTTGATGTAACAATAAATACGAGTGCTAAGTCTGACGAAGAAGCAAAAGCTTTGTTAAAGTATTTAGGCTTTCCATTTAAAAATTAGGATGGAGTAATCAATGGCAAGATCAGCAAAAATATTCAATAACAATCAAAAGAAGGGCACCGTACAATATAAGAACAGGTGTCAATTTTGTGGAAGACCTAAGGGATATCTTAGATTTTTCAAAATGTGTCGTATATGTTTTCGTACCATGGCAAGTGAAGGTAAATTGCCGGGTATAACAAAATCATCCTGGTAGGAGTAATTAAATGAAGTTAACTGATCCAATAGCAGATATGTTCTCACGGATTATGAACGCATTACAATCTGATAAAAATGAGGTTCTTATTCCACACTCAAAGGTTAAGCAATCCATGTGTAAAATTATGAAGGATGATGGTTTTATACGTTTTTTTGAGATTATTAATACTGATTTGAAAAAGCAAATAATCAAAGTTGGTCTTAAATACGATAATAAAAAATCAAGTATTATTACAGAAATTAAGCGGGTAAGCAGACCTAGTAAACGTGTATATGTCAAAAAAAGTCAAATTCCAAGGGTTCGTAGTGGGTACGGCACCAGCTTTATTTCTACCTCCAAAGGTATTCTTTCTGGAAAGCATGCACGAATAGCTAATGTTGGTGGTGAATATTTAGGTTATATACAATAGGAGAAAACTATGTCACGAATAGGAAATAAAATTATAAATATTCCAGAAGACGTTCAAATAAACGAAATAGAATCGGAAATCATTGTTAAGGGGCCTAAAGGAACTCTTAAAATGACCCCCTTTGCTAATATTGAACTTGCGATGAGCGACAATCTGCTTACCGTAAAAAGAGCCAATGATACTAAAACCCTTAAAGCTAAACATGGCCTGGTTCGTTCTTTAATTAATAATATGGTAATTGGTGTAACTAAGGGATACGAACTCAAAATAGAATTACGTGGTATTGGGTTTCGTGTTAAAAAGCAAGGCAATGGTATTTCGTTGATGTTAGGTTATTCACATGATGTAACCTTTGAACCCCCTGATGGAATCGAATTACAAACAGAGGGGCAAACTATAATTATGATTAAGGGTATTGATAAACAGTTGGTTGGTCAGGTCGGTGCCAACCTCAGAAAGCTTCGAAAGCCTGATTCCTATAAAGGAAAAGGTGTTAGATTATTTGGCGAGAAAATTGTTTTAAAGCCAGGAAAAAGCGTTAAGAAGTAGGTGTAATATGAATTTAAATAAATACAAAAAAGCTAATAGAAAAATGATTAATAATGGTAGGAACAGAGTAGTTGTATTTAAAAGCAATACAGCTATATATGCTCAAATAATTGATGATTATCAGGGAAAAACACTGGTTAGTGCAAATTCCTTAAAAGTTGAAGGCCCTTATACGATTGAAACAGCGAGACAAGTTGGTATCTTATTAGGAAAAGAAGCTATCAAACATCAGGTAGGTAGTGTTTATTTTGATCGCTCCGTATATCCATATAAAGGCAAAGTTAAAGCGTTAGCTGAAGGACTTCGTGAGCAAGGATTAAAATTTTGAGGGAGCCTGACATGATGAATAAAAGAAAATTTAGTAATAATAAGTTACCAGTGGTTGAAAATGAATATATTGAGAAAATATTAAAAATTAGTCGCGTTAATAAAGTAGTTAAGGGTGGTAAGAGAATGTCTTTTCGCGCTTTCGTTATTGTTGGTGACGGAAAAGGTCAAGTAGGTATAGGTCTTGGAAAATCTAAAGAAGTTCCTATTGCTATAAAGAAAGGTATAGATCGTGCAAAAAAGGCTTTTCATAAAATACATACTGTTGGAGGTACCGTACCTCATGAAGTAGTAGGTAAATTTGGTGCATCTAGAGTATTAATCAAGCCGGCAAAGCATGGTACTGGTGTTATTGCTGGAGGTGCAGTTAGAGTTATTCTTGAAGCATTAGGGCTTGAAGATGTTGTAGCAAAAAGTTTGGGATCCGGAAATGCTATAAATAACGCTCGTGCAACTTTAAATGGTTTGAATCAGATGGTTATGCATGAAAATGAAGTTAAACGTAGAGGGAAATCTCTCAGTGTTAATAGAGACATTCTTTCTTCTATTCAAAGTAAAGGAACTATTAATGAGTAAGAAGAATACAAAAATCGAATTTAAGAGTAACAAAGGCGCAATAAAATCCGCCCATAGATTAGGTAGGGGTAATTCCTCAGGTGGTGGCGGTGAATGTGGTAGAGGTCATAAAGGACAAAGAAGTCGATCCGGCTTTTCACAATATTCTGGTTTTGAAGGTGGTCAAACACCGTTATATCGACGACTTCCAAAAAAGAATGGATTTACTAATCCTTTTCGAGTTGAATATGATGTCGTCAATTTGGAACGACTCAGTTCAGCTTTTAAAGATGGTGATACGGTTTCAAAACAAACTCTCGTTGAAAAGGGCCTTGTTTATGGAAAATTGCCTATTAAAATCTTAGGTTCTGGAGACTTCAAAGGTAAACTAATTATTAACGTTGACAAAATTTCTAAATCCGCTGAAAAAAAACTTACTAAAAGCGGGTCAAAACTAACCATAAATAAAAAAGCTTGATATGTTTAAATTCTTTGAGTTTCTAACCGTTAAAGAATTACGAAGTCGTATTTATTTCACTCTAGCTCTGATCTTGTTATATAGATTTGGTAGTCATTTACCAATTCCATCGGTTAATTCTGAAATATTGGAAAAATGGTTTAATCAAGATGGATTGTTAGGTTTTTTCAATCTTTTTTCTGGTGGGGGGTTTAGCCGTTTTTCTGTATTTGCATTAGGTATCCTTCCCTTTATTAATGCGTCAATCATTATGCAGCTTTTAACAATTATGTATCCTAAATTAAAGGAGATCGCTGAAGAAGGTGAATCTGGTCGTAAACAACTAGCTCAGTACACACGATATTTGGCTATCATACTTTCTTTTGTGCAAGCTATATTCACTGTACTAGCCATACAGTCACAAGGGGCATTGTTACCTGGTACAAATGCTATATTCTTTACTATATATGCTGTCACAGCTTTAGTTGCTGGCGCTACGTTAGTGATGTGGCTTGGTGAAGTAATTACCGAATTCGGTATCGGCAATGGAGCTTCCTTATTAATATTTGTCGGTATCCTTTCGGCAATGCCTAATTATATACGTAATACAGCAATGTTAATAGCTACCGGTACTAGTATTATTGGAGTGATTGTTATGGTAACTATTTTTATTGGAATGGTAGTTAGTATAGTTGTTGTTCAGGAAGGTCAGAGAAAAGTCCCGGTTCAATATGCTAAGCGTATTGTTGGTCGTAAAATGTATGGAGGTCAAAATACCTTTATTCCTTTACGTTTGATACAAGGCGGCGTTATGCCTATTATTTTTGCTTCGGCGGTTCTTCAATTTCCATTAATGTTAACGCAATATATTAATATTGAAGTTATTCAAAACTTTTTTGCCAACCATTATCGGTATGACGGGTTTTGGTATAATTTCTTTTTTTGTTTCTTGATTTTCTTTTTTACGTATTTTTATACAGCAATTACGTTCAATCCTCAGGAACTTGGTGACACTATAAAAAAATACGGCGGGTTTATTTTAGGTGTTAGGCCAGGTGCACCTACCGTTGCTTACTTAGAGAAAATTGTTTCAAAATTAACTTTAATTGGTGCTTTTTTTCTTGCATTTGTTGCTATGGTTCCTATACTTGGTGCAAACCTGACAAAAGTTACAAGTTTTATGGGATTAGGTGGCACAGCTCTTTTAATTATTGTTGGTGTTGGTATGGACCTTGTTAAACAAATAGAGACCTTTCTCATCTCTCGAAAATATGAAGGCCTTTTGCAATGACATCATATATTGTGTTCTTAGGTGCTCCTGGTTCAGGCAAGGGTACTCAATCCAAATTGCTTTCTCAAGAAATTAGTATTCCAAACATTTCTACGGGAGACCTAATTAGAAAGCATATTGATCAGACTTCCTTGATAGGATTAGAAGCTATACCATATATACAGAGGGGCGAATTGGTTCCCGATTCTTTGATATTTAAATTGTTTAATATGGATGTAAAACCTAAAATTGATAAGGGGTTTATTCTTGATGGTTTTCCACGAACATTAAATCAAATGAACTTTCTTAATGAATGCTTGGCTCACTTAAGTACTAGGTTAATTCCTATTCATATTGAGGTTCCTCTTACTGAAATTATAAGACGAATATCTGGTCGTCGGACATGCAAACATTGTAATCATACTGTTCACGTAGATAAGTTGGATAATAATACGTATATATGTAAAAATGGGGAGCAGTGTGAATTCTTTGTTCGTCAGGATGATACACCTGATTTGGTTAAATTACGTTTTCAACATTACAATGAAACCATTGAACCCGTATTGAAAGGTTATGGAGATAAATTAGTTTCTATCAATGGGTGCTCAAATAAGAAAGATATTTTTGAAGGTCTATTACGATTGGTTCATGTAGAATGATTTTACTTAAGACAAATTCTGACATAAAAAAAATGAGACTTTCTGGTCAAATACTTAAGCAAGTACATTTAGCGGTGAGTAATGCTTTTCAAGTAGGTATAACGGCACAAGAATTGGATGAAATAGCGTTTGATAAAATTAAAGAATTAGGTGCAATTCCATCCTTTCTTGGTTATAAGGGGTATAAATTTACGACATGTATTTCAAAAAACGAAGAAGTTGTTCATGGGCTACCATTACAAGATAAGATCTTTCTTCCTGGAGACATTTGTTGTGTTGATATAGGCGTATATTATGAAGGTTTTCATACAGATGCTGCGCGAATCTTGCATTTGGATCCCATTTCAAGTGAAATACAGTCTTTAATAAAGGTCACAACAGATTCCTTTTATGAGGGAATTAAACATGCTAAACCAGGGAATCGATTAGGAGAAATCTCTCATTCCATTCAATCACATGTTGAACAAAATGGGTTTTCGGTAGTTAGGGACTTATTTAGTCATGGCATTGGTAAATCTCTTCACGAAGATCCTCTTATTCCTAACTTCGGTCCAAGGAGTAATGGTCCTCTTCTTAAGGAGGGCATGACCTTTGCTATTGAACCTATGGTTAATATGGGAACTTCTCACGTCTTAACATTACCGGATAAATGGACTATAATTACGCGTGACAAAAAATTTTCAGCTCATTATGAGAATACAATATATATCTCAAATGATGGTCCTGAGATATTAACATAGGAAGGTGATAATGTGGCTAAAAATGAAGTGATTGAAGTAAATGGTGTTATTGTGGAGTCACTTCCAAACGCTCAATTTAAAGTTAAACTCGAGTCTGGCCAGGTTATCCTTGCGCATATTTCGGGTAAAATTCGTAAACATTATATTCGAGTTTTGTTGGGAGATACTGTTAAAGTTGAGTTATCACCATATGATATGACACGAGGACGGATAGTATTTAGAGTAAAGTGAGGTTTGTGATGAAAGTAAGGGCATCTGTTAAGAAAATATGTAAAAATTGTAAACTTATTAAACGGCGTGGAGTGATCATGGTGATATGTGACACTCCAAAGCATAAACAGAGACAAGGATAAGGAGGATATATCGTGGCAAGAATTAGTGGAATAGATTTACCGACAAATAAAAGATTGATTATCGCATTAACCTATGTGTTTGGTATAGGGCCAACTCGAGCTTCTGAAATCATTATAGCTACAAAAATTGAGGCGAATACAAAGGTAAAAGATTTAACCGAATCTGAAATTATACAACTGAGAGATGAAGTCAGAAAATATGTTGTCGAGGGTGACTTGAAACGTCGAATTCATCTCGATATCAGGCGTTTATCAGATTCAGCAACCTATCGAGGCAGCAGGCATAAAAAGAAATTGCCAGTACGTGGTCAACGTACACATACGAATGCCCGTACAAAGCGTGGTAAGCGTATTGCAATAGCTGGTAAGAAAAAGGTTACTAAATAGGAAAGGAGAGTCTTAAAATGGCTTCACAAAAAGTAAAAAAAAATAAGAAGCGGAATGTCCCTAGTGGGATTGCTCATATCAGATCAACTTTTAATAATACCATTGTAACGATCACCGATGATAAGGGTGAAGTTATTTCTTGGGCTGCTTCTGGGAAAATGGGTTTTAAGGGGACTAAAAAGGGAACCCCTTATGCAGCACAACAAGCTGGCGAAATGGCAGCGAAAAAAGCTATCGAAATTGCATCTATGCAACGAATTAGTGTTAGAGTGAAAGGCCCAGGTTCGGGTCGGGAAACCGCAATCAGAGCTCTTCAGGGGGCAGGATTGGAAGTTGAGGCAATTAAAGATGTGACACCAATTCCTCATAATGGTTGTCGGCCAAGAAAACGAAGACGAGTTTAAGGATTTATTTTATAGAATTACAACATGTACGATTTTAAAGGCGTACAATTGTCAGGAGGTTTACAGTGGTAAGTGCATTGGCATGGGTTAAGGCAGAGGAAGTATCAAATAATGAAGCTAAATTTATTGTATCACCTTTGGATAGAGGTATGGGCAATACATTGGGTAATTCGTTAAGAAGAGTATTATTATCATCCATCGGTGGTTATGCGTTGACGTCATTAAGTATTGAAGGTGTTAAGCATGAGTTTTCTCCAATAGCTAATGTTGTCGAGGATGTGGTTGATGTTGTAGCGAATCTTAAGTCAGTTATTTTTCGTGTTGAGGGTGAGGATGTCCAAAATATCACACTAAGTGTCTCTAAAAAAGGGAAAGTACTAGCAAAAGATATCAAAACTAGTTCTGAAGTAACAATATTGAATCCTGAACAGTATATTGCTGAATTTTCTGATAAGGGTCAATTAAAACTTGAGGCTGAAATAAGACAAGGAATTGGTTATGAAAGTGTTGAGATGCGTCCAGATCTTGACGAATCTATTTTTCAAATTAGTTTAGATGCATCTTATTCACCGGTAATTCGGGTTAATCATTCTGTCGAAAATATTAGAGTTGGTAAGGATTTGAATCATGATGCTCTTACCCTGGATGTTGTTACAGACGGGAGTGTTACTCCGGAAGAAGCTGTTGTGAAGGCATCATCTATTTTGTGCGATAAGTTTGATTTATTTCAACGTATTAATCAGGAGCCTGATTCGCCAGTTGACGATGAGCAAGAAGAGAATAATGATGCCGTCAAAGCTCAGGTTTTATCTATGTCAATTGATGATCTTGAGCTTTCAGCACGGTCATCAAATTGTCTTAAGAGAGCTGGGATTGAGACACTGTCTGAGTTAGTGGAAAAAGACTTATCCGAATTAATTCAAATTAAGAACTTTGGCAAAAAGAGCGCAGATGAAATTAACGAGAAGCTTCAACAATATAGCTTGGAACTTCGTGATAACAGTAGTCAGCTTCATGCTGAAGTAGAGCAGGTTTAGGCTATGAGACACCAAAAAGGAAACAAAAAATTAAGTAGACCTAATGATCAACGTCTTGCACTGCTTCGTTCATTGACAAAATCTTTGTTTGAATATCGTAAAATTAAAACAACAGATGTGAGAGCTAAGGAGATGTCTCGTTTTACAGAAAAACTAATTACTTTAGGAAAAGTGGGCACTGTCTTTGCTAGACGATCGGCCTTGAAAATTCTACCGGATAAAAAAGTTGTTGCAACAATTTTTGATTTAGCAGATTCGTACAAGGATCGTAATGGTGGGTATACACGTATTATTAAATTAGGTTTTAGAAGAGGTGATTCAGCACCTATATCTCAGGTTGAGCTTGTTTGATAACATATAAGGTTGTTATCGGGTATGATGGGAGTCAATATGCGGGGTTTCAAATTCAAAAAAGACAAGAGACAGTTCAAGGCGTTCTGTCTGAATCTCTTGAAACTATTTATAAGGAACCTGTAAAAATAATAGGATCAGGACGTACAGATTCTGGTGTTCACTCTACAGGGCAAGTAATAAGTTTTGTAGCCCCGTTTAAAATTGGTGAAAAGGAATTAAAATCGGCCTTAGTAGCTTTGTTAAAGAACAAGGTTTGGATATTTACTTTAGAAGAGGTCGAAAAAGGTTTTAATGCTAGGTTTAATGCAAAAAAAAGAATATATAGATATTTGTTTAGTGATACAGACACTGATTTTATTTTAGACAAATATATTGTTACTGATAAGTATATTAGGAAAGAGAACTTTAAGAAATTAAATCAATTCTTATCGAGTTTACAGGGACCTATGGACTTTACAAACTTTATTAATAATGGATCTAGTGCAAATACATCAGTTAGAACTATATATGATGTTAAATTAAAACCAATCAGAGTTAATTCTATACTTCAAAGTAATCTTTTTTTTAATATTTATGAATTTATAATTATAGCGGATGGTTTTTTATATAGAATGGTACGTAACTTAATGGGGTTAAATTTTGAATTATTAAAAGGTCGTATTACAGTAGAAAAAGCAAGGTCTCTTTTTTCTTCTGTAAAATTGGAAAAGAGACCTTATAGGACAGCCCCTGCAAAAGGGTTATGTCTTCAGAAAATAAGTTATTAACAAGGAGAAATGCAATGAATAGACAAAAATCCTTTTATCCAAAAGGTAATCAAGATAACCAACGAAATTGGTATTTATGTAACGCAGCAGATCAAAACTTAGGTAGATTAGCTACACAAGTTGCTCGTATATTAATGGGTAAAAATAAACCTACATATACACCCTCCGTTGATATGGGTGATTATGTTATTGTTACCAACTCAAAAATGGTTAACGTAACCGGTAATAAACACGAAGATAAAAAGTATTATAGACATACTGGCTATCCTGGGGGATTAAGAGAAACTACTTTTAAAGAACTTCAGAGGAAATATCCAGATAGAATCATCATGGCCGCTGTTAAAGGAATGTTGCCAAAAAATACTATTGGTAAGGCGATGTTGAAAAAGCTTAAAGTCTTTCCTGGAGAATTGCATAATCATGAAGCTCAGAAGCCAATAGTTATAAATGATAAAGGAGAGATTCAATGAAAAATAGTGCAAAAAATAAATCCAATAAAAACAAAGAATCAAAGTCATCTATTAATTCTAGTAATCAATTAATACTTAAAATTCCTTCGGATTCCTTTTATGGCACTGGTAAGAGAAAAAATGCTATAAGTAGAGTTTGGATTTTTAAGGGAAAAGGTGATGTCTCTATAAACGATAGCAATGCCGAATATTATTTAAAGCGTAAGGTATTGCTAGATGTTATTCATAAACCGTTACAAAAATTGGGAGTGGAAGGTAAATATTCTATTGTTATTCATACTAAAGGTGGGGGATTAACAGGCCAAGCATATGCGTCCCAACTTGGAATATCTCGTGCACTTGTATGTGCCAACGATGAATCAAAGTCTAGTTTAAAAGAAGAAAAGTTATTAACTAGAGATTCCCGGATTAAAGAACGAAAGAAATATGGCCGTAAAAAAGCTAGAAAAGGGTATCAGTTTAGAAAACGATAATTCTTTTAGGTTTTGTTTGTAGCTTTAAAATCTATCAGATACCTTATCAATTGGAGTTGGAATGTCTAAGTATAAAGTTAAAATCTACAATAAAATCTCAGAAATAGGGCTTTCAAATCTTCGTTTGAATTCATTTAGAATCACACAGTCTGAAAAAGATCCTGATGCAATCTTATTACGTAGTTATGATTTGAATGACGTTAAATTACCTATCAGTTTAAAGGCAATTGGACGTGCAGGTGCAGGTGTTAATAATATTCCGGTGAAAGAATGTACTAAAAACGGAGTTGTTGTTTTCAATACGCCAGGAGCCAATGCTAATGCCGTTAAGGAATTAGTTTTGGGAAGTCTGTTTTTAGGATCTAGGGATATATTGGGCGGGATTGAATACGCAAAAAGTATAAGTTCAAAAGGTGATAATATTAATCAGTTGGTTGAATCTAATAAGTCTAAATTCAAAGGAATGGAAGTAAAAGGAAAGACTCTAGGTGTAATAGGCCTAGGTGCTATTGGTATGATGGTAGCTAATAATGCAGTTGATTTGGGTGTCAATGTATTAGGTTATGACCCATTTATTTCTATCAATCGTGCTTGGGGTTTATCTAGTAAAGTCAAACAAGCTTTGGATTTAAAAAAACTATTATCTATTTGTGACTATGTTTCGTTGCATACACCGCTTACTGATAGTACACGAGAATTCTTCAACATGGCATTAATAAAACACGCTAAAGAAGGGCTTAAGGTGCTTAACTTTGCCAGACCTGAAATTGTTAAAGAAAAAGATATTATCGATGGGCTTGATAGATCTATTTTAGGCGCTTATTTTACGGACTTCCCTACAAAAAAATTATTGAATACAGATAATGTAATATGTATGCCACATATTGGAGCGTCCACTCATGAAGCTGAAGAAAATTGCTCAATTATGATTTCCGAACAAATATCGGATTATTTAATTAATGGTAATATTGTAAATTCGGTCAATTTTCCTGAGTGTGCTATTGAACGAACTACAGATAATCGACTTGTTATTATAAATAAGAACATACCTAATATTTTAAGTCAAATTACCACTCTTTTGGGAAGTGAAGATCTTAATATTTATGAAATGGTCAACAAAAGTAGACAGGAAATAGCCTATACGATTGTTGATGTTGGTCGTAAGCCTTCAGATGAACTTATTCGTAAGATTAAAATGATAGAAGGCGTTACGTCATTAAGGCTACTTCAAAAATAAACAATTAATATAGACTGACTGTATTATTAGTAGCTGAGTTAAAGTCTATTTGCGTCTATTTAGTTTTAACTTCTTTTAAAGCCATAACCACAGTTATTTTCAAGAGTTGTTTTAGTAAAAAACGATACAGATGGATATCGTCGACAGATATAGGGTCTTAAAGAGTATATACTGCATTTATTATTGACTAGGTATTTACATTTAAAAGTCAAATGTCTTTGGGATCGATTTATATGTACTAATTGAAAATTATAAGTAATTTTGTACCAATTTATTAAAAACTTTACATTAATGGGTAAGCACCAAAACCCTTTAGATACTTTAATTCCTAAATTATTGCAGCAGATTCCCCGTCGTTTACAGTGTCCAATACGCTTATAACGGGCTTTAAATGGCTTTCTGCTCAAAGAAGTTAATAACCCATCTAAATCCGCAATTATGCGAAATAAAGTGCGAATCGCTAGTACTATGATGGTTATAAAAGGTATTCTTTTCAATCTCATAAGGTTTATTATAGTATATGCGTTGTATTTCGAATACTTACTTAAAATAGTATGCCAGAATAATCTCTTAATATGAGTACTATTTTCGGTAAGTATTGAATGCATTGTGTACGGCTTAAAGTTAATAAATAATTGCTATTGACAATTCAACCGTAAGTTCACTATAATTTCCAAGCTGAGTTTAATTCATCAGTAAGTTCTTTGAAAATTGAATAACAAACCTAGATGTTCTATTTGAGTTTTTTTTTGTTTAAAATGATTTTAATTAATTGAGAGTTTGATCCTGGCTCAGGATGAACGCTAGCGGCGTGCCTAACACATGCAAGTCGAACGGACTGCCAAAACGGAAGCTTCGGTGGAAGATTTGGTTAGTTAGTGGCGAACGGGTGAGTAATACATAAGTAATCTGCCCTTAAGACTGGGATAACTTCTCGAAAGGGGAGCTAATACCGGATATTCTCTTTTTAGCATAAGCTTTAAAGAGGAAAAGATTTCTGCTTAAGGAGGAGCTTATGGCTGATTAGTT
>CAZIOF010000167.1:0-22272 GCA_964540745.1 uncultured Candidatus Marinamargulisbacteria bacterium | reverse complement strand
TCAGGAGCAGATTCTAAAACAAGAAAACCTAAAATACCTGAAGGAGTCATCAGCTCTTTTTGAAGCAGTAGACAGGGGTGACGCTAATTTTGGGTTTTATCTAAACGCGACTAAATTAACAGAAATGAGAGATGTTTCTAATTTAAAGGAAAAAATGCCCCAAAAGTCCACTTATTTTTATCCTAAATTAATTTCTGGGCTCCTTATAAATGAGATCGATGCAAAGGTTCCTGTACCTAGTTGATAACGTAACTATAGGTGGTCTTGAACTTCACGTTGATTATAAGGAATGGTGTAAAGTCATTTTCACAAGCGTTTGCGCATTTAAAATTAAATCGAGTGGCGTTTCATGTTGATTCAAGAAATAAGAAATCCATGTCGGCTATGCTTAAACTAGGTGATACGTTGGAAGGTGTTATGAAAAAACATAAAATTGTTCAAGGAGATTATATTCGTGATACGGTTTTATATAGTTTATTAGAAGAGAATTGATGTAGTAAAAACACCGACTTTCAGAAACGCCTATTATAAAACAAGATAATGACCTACCGAAGGTGTTAGTTTTTTAGTAAAAGAGGCCTTAATAGCGGTTGGTGACAATACTGCTCGAACCGATCTTTAAAAACCTCATCACTGATCGGTTCTTGCTCATTACCTAGAAGCCCCTCAATAGCTAAATACTGCTTGTGAAAGCTTGTTTTTACGTTATTTAAATCAGTTATCTGTTCATTTAATAACTGAATCGTATCAGATAGCAAATGAAAGAGATCTGGGTTTTTTTGTTCAAAAGTCGTTGTTCCTCGGATAATATTAATAAAGTAATAAACTAATGATATCGTATTAAAATCTTGTCTAATGGCATAAAAAGAATCAATCAAAATACATTCTTTAATATAAAAAAACTGTCGGCCTTTAGACAAGACGAGTGAGACAAGGTTAGGGGGTGAAAAATGACCTTGTGTCCCTTTTTTCGTTTTATGAACACGTGCCAAAGCCACTGTTTTTCCTAGGTCTGGAGAAAAACATTCTATCCGATTACTTGTTTCAAACAACGGGCTGTTTTTGAACAGAATAGCAGTGGTCTTGAGATCCTTCATAGAATGAGAAGAATAGTGATGAGTGTGATAGAGAAATAGATTATAAGACCAATAATATCAAGTGTTGTGGAAATAAAAGGTGCAGAGGCAACAGCGGGGTCAATTCCTAATCGTTTGAAAATAATCGGAATACTTGCACCAATAAGAGCGGCAACAGAAATATTTATGAAAACAGAGAACATGATAACCATGCTTAGTTGTAGGTTAAGATGAAACAATTGGCTTAATAAAAAAATAATAGTTGCCATAATGCTGCCGATAGAGAGACCAACAAGGCATTCTCGAAAAATATAATGGAGATAGCGGTGATGGCTAATGAGCCCTGTTGATAAACCACGAACAATAATCGTTGATGACTGATTTCCGATATTACCCCCAAGCCCCATTAATAAAGGGATAAAACCTAAGGAGAGTGCCAAGGTAAATTGATGAGTGGTAAAGAAGGATGAATACTTATTAATAAGATATGCAGAAATAATGCCGCCCAGAATAGTCATAAATAACCAAGGTATACGAGATATGATGGGGAAGATTAATTTTCCTTCTAGAAGTTTAAATTCTTGAATATCAGTTGTGCCAGATAATTTGTAAATATCTTCTGTCGCTTCTTCAATAACAACATCGACAACGTCGTCTACAGTAATAAGCCCAACTAATCGATTCTCCTGGTCCACTACAGGGATAGCAATTAAGTCATATTTTTGTATGAGAGAAGCAACAACCTCTTGGTCCATATCTACTGTAGCTTTAATAGGGTAATCATTTCGTATATCCCTGACTTCTTGGGTTTCTTCTGCTAGTACTAAGGAACGCAAGGTTGTATAGCCAACCAAGCAATGGTGTAAATCAACAATATAGATATAAAATGAGATCTCAGAATCAGGAGGGTTTTTATCTTTAAAAAAACTCAGAGCATCTTTTACACTTAAATTCTCAGGTATAGATAAAAATTCAAGAGTCATAATGGCGCCAGCGGATTCCTCTGGATAGGACAAGAGTTCTTTAATATCTGCGGCATCATCCTTTGGCAACGCATGAATAATATTAGAGGCAAGCTCTTCATTAGTCTCAAACAGATCTTCTAAAAGGTCTGCAGCATCATCAGACTCCATTTTCTCAATATAGGTGGCGGCCAAAACTGTTTTCAATTGAGAAATGAGTTCTGTTTGATTAGTTAACGCCATTTCTTCCAAAACTTCTGCTGCAGTTTCAGGATTTGCTCGGTTGAAAAAACACAATCTCTTTTCTAAATTAAGCTCTTCCAATGCGTCTGCAATATCGGCTTCATGGTATTTTTGAAAAAATAAGTGATATTGTTTTGAAGACCCCTTTTCGATAAGGCGTTCAATAAGTAGTGCTATACGAGACTTTTGCGTTTTGGGACTCATTTATAGTATTTAATCCTAACCAGGAGTGGTTCGTCAATTACTCAGATAGGGAACTTAGAAGGTGTCTATAATTTAAAATTTAAAAATATAAAGATAATCTGTAACTAACGAAAACTTGTTTTTATAAGATATTTGGGGTAATATGTCCACAAATCCATAAAGAAGATTACGGAAACATAGTATCACTGGAGAAGTGTAGCATGAGGAAAGGAGGTTGTACTTATTATATAATAAGTTCACATTTTAGGATTCTTCACTGGATATTAAATTGTTAAGAATAAAGCTATAATATAATTAACCTGTACAAGTAGGAAAGGAAACAAAAAAATGAAAAAGCAACTTTTAGCAGTACTAGTAGCAGTAATGGCATTTGGAATGGTAAGTGTAAGTGCATTAAACGCAGATATTCAATTACCTTTAAGTGGAAATAGTCATTTAGGATCAATCTATTATCCAGTAACAGAGGATATTGATTTAGTTTTAGGACTTGATGTTGCAATACCACTTCATGATGATGCAGGTTTAAGCACAGAGTTAGTGGGCGGTCTTTCTCTACCAATTCCAGTTCTTGGCCGACACGTTATTTCAGCATCGGCAACTAAATCAGCAGTAAAAGACTCTGAGTTTGAGTTAGGTAATTTAGATGTAACCAAAACGTGGTTATATGATCTAAGTCAAGGTTTACAAATAGGTGTTCAGTTAAACGTTCTAAGTGTTCAGCTTCAAGGAGATAGAACAATTAGTCTCTTTAGTTCTGTAGGTCCAGTAGTACGTGCTAACATAGACCTGTTCTAAATAGCTCATTAAGTTAGGATAATAAAAAGGCGACTATTACTAGTCGCCTTTTTTTGTCTATAGAAATAATCATTGAACTATCCAGTAAATAGTGAGAAGTCGTTCTTAGACTCTAATACCATTTCCCTTTTCTATAAGAATACTGAAAAATTGATGTGATAATACCTGTTATTGTCGATTACGATATATTAATTCTATAATGGCAATAGTTCAAAAATGATGCCCTTGCTTTAGGTATAATACAAAATTAGATTACGTTCTATCTGAAGTGATATCAAACACAAGAAGTTTTGATAACTCGGCTGGAAAGGGGGCTAGTTCACGTATGTCTAATAAAAATAATTCTCCTTTCACTATATCTTGAAAGGAGAATCACGCCTGTATAATTATACTATTCCCACTCAATAGTGCCTGGAGGCTTTGAGGTTATGTCATATACAACACGATTGATATTAGGGACCTCATTAATGATCCGGCTAGAAATAGACTCTAGAAGCTCATAAGGCAAGTGGGCCCAACTAGCGGTCATAGCGTCTTCAGATGTAACAGCCCTTAAAGCTACTGTATGTTGATAGGTTCGTTTATCGCCTTGGACGCCAACAGTTTTAATCGGAAGTAAAACAGCGAATGCCTGCCACAGCTTTCTATAGTAGTTTGCTTTTTTTATTTCATCCATAACGATATAGTCAGCTTCTTGCAAAATTTTAACACGGTCGGGTGTTACTTCCCCTAGTATCCGAATAGCTAATCCTGGACCAGGGAACGGTTGTCTGTGTACAATTTCTTCTGGAACGCCAAGAGCAAGGCCAACTTTTCTCACTTCATCTTTAAAAAGTGCTTTTAGAGGTTCAATAATCTTAAAATTCATATCTTCTGGAAGCCCACCTACGTTATGGTGAGTTTTTATTTTTACAGCTGTTTTTGAAACACCAATGGTTGCGGATTCAATTATATCGGGGTAAAGTGTTCCCTGGGCAAGAAAGGGAAATTCGCTTTTTAAGTCTGTTGCAGTTTCTTCAAAAGTCCTAATAAACTCTTCTCCAATTAACTTCCGCTTTTGCTCAGGATCTGTAACACCTTCAATCTTTTTAAAGAATCGTTCTGAGGCATCAATATATATAAGATTAATTTTAAAATCGCCAGTGAATAAACTTTCAATTCGTTTTGCTTCATCTTTCCGCATGAAGCCTTGGTCAATGAATACACATGTAAGGTTATCACCAATAATCTTTTGTAACAAAGCGGAAACAGTTGTTGAGTCTACGCCTCCAGATAAAGCGCACAGAACTTTTTTATCTCCTACTTCGTCTATAATTTCTTTCTTTGCTTTTTCAATAAATGATGTAGGAGTCCAGCTAGGTTTGCAATCACAGACATCATAAATAAAATTTCTTATAATTTCAGATCCCTGTGGGGTGTGCACAACTTCCGGATGAAACTGAATGCCGTATAACTTTTGTTCAGGATTTCCCATCGCTGCGATTGGGCAATCTCTTGTATGACCAATAATCTTAAATCCCTCTGGCAAAATAGAAATTGAATCCCCATGGCTCATCCAAATCTGAGTTTCTATGGTTAAGCCCTTAAATAGGTCAAATCCATTATCAATAAGTAGTTTTGCTTTACCGTATTCACAAGAGTTTCCTACGCTGATTGAGCCACCTAAGGTTTGTGCCATGAGTTGCATGCCATAACATATCCCTAGAACAGGAACACCTGATTTAAATAACTGAATATCACAACTTGGCGCAGACTGATCAAATACAGACGCCGGACCACCTGATAGTATAATTCCTTTAAATTTCTTTTGTATCTCCTCTATAGGGGTATTGTGCGGAATAACTTCTGAATAGACGTTTGCTTCCCTTATTCGTCTTGCAATTAATTCACTGTATTGTGATCCAAAATCAAGAATAGCTATCATTATTTGTACATCCCCAGGCTCTGTGCTTTTTGATATATTTTCCCCTCAGTTAATAAGGAGGGGGCGACAACAATAGACACATCGTGCATTTCTTTAATGTTAGCAACACCCAGTGTTGCCATTGCTGTAATAATGGCACCTTTAAAGTTTTGAGAACCGTCATCTGTATGTGAAGGGCCTTGCATTATTTCTTTTAGTGATCCAATAGTACCTACTTCAATTCGAGATCCTCTTGGAAGAACAGCATTTGGAGTAGCCATTCCCCAATGATAGCCATTCCCAGGGGCCTCTATGGCCTTTGCTAATGGTGACCCAATCATAACCGCATCTGCACCACAAGCAAGTGATTTGCAAATATCACCTGAATTGACGATCCCGCCATCGGCAATAATAGGAACGTATATACCAGACTCTTCTAAATAAATATTTCGTGCCTCAACAGCGTTCAATATAGCAGTTGCCATAGGTACTCCAATTGCTAGCACGCCTCTAGTGGTACACGCCGCTCCAGGGCCAATTCCAATGAACACGCCTTTTACACCTGTTCGCATTAAGGCTAAGGTGACGTCTGTTGTTGTTGAATTTCCAACCATAATAGGAATTGGCATTTGTGAGCAAAAGTCTTCTAAATTGAGATTCTTTTCGTGATGAGCCGATTTAAATCGAGTTGAAACAACCGTTGACTGAACAAGAAACGCCTCCGCGCCACTGTCTGCCGCTAACGGTCCTAAGTGAGCGGCCTTTTGAGGTGTCGATGAAACGACGGGTTGTATGCCTTGGTCTTTTATCTCTTTAATTCTCTGTTTAACAAGGTGATCTTTGATAGGTTCTTTTTGATAAATCTCCTGCATTAGTGTGACATAGTCCGATTTGGTTACGGAGGATATTTGATTCAAGACGTCTTCTGGGTTCTCATAGCGTGTCTGAACACCTTCTAAATTTAGTATTCCAGCGCCACCCAGTTTTCCAATTAAACCAGCTGTTTTTGGACTTACTACGGAATCCATTGCTGAGGCAAAGATGGGTACATCTAGTTGGATATTTGCAATATTTGTAGAAGGGTCTACGAGCTCAGGATCTAGGGTAAGTGATGATGGTACTAGCGCGATTTCATCCAAACCAAATGCTCGAGTTAATTGTTTCGCTGCAGCTATGGACATGTCACGCTCCTAAAATTGAATTTTGAAAAGTCTATCAAGTGCCTTTATGTTATGTCAATGTGAATTTCTATTCTACTATAAGATAGTTAATTTAATAAGAGATAAAGTTAATCCTTGTACGATGATTTTTTCTTTTAATCTTTTAAAAAAGCGGTATAGGTGGTTGTGTTATTTAATTATTCCATATTTTCTAAATCACATGTTGTTTACACATAGTTATAAATATATGAATAACGATCTGTTTTATGTATAATGCTGTACATAAAAGCAATTTCTACTAAAGGAAAATAAAATGGAATATAACCAAGAATCTCCAGTAAAAGAATCTATAGGGAATATACAAAGAGACTTTTTATATGGGTTATTTGTTATTATACCTATGGTATTTACGGTTTGGTTCGTTGTTTTTTCTATTTCATTTATTTCGGGGCCTGTTAGTGTTTTCTTAGGGGAAGATGCGCCTAGTACAACAAAAACCTTAATTAGTTTTGTGTTAACGTTAATTTTAATATGGGGTGTAGGGCTAATGACACGACACTATATTGGAAAAACATTTATTTCTATTATTGAAAATGTGTTAAATCGAATACCCGTTATAAGTCGAATATACCGATCAGTGAAACAAATCGTTACGGCATTTACTTTGAATAATAAAAAAATATTGTCAACTGTTTTAGTCGAATATCCACGTAAAGAAATGTGGGCATTAGGTTTTTTAACAAAGAAGAATGCATCTGGTTTGAAAGAAAAGGGCGGCGCAGATTTTGGGGAAGGGAAATGTGCTGTTTTTGTTCCCACAACACCTAATCCCACCTCTGGTTATTTTATTTATGTTAAACAAGAGGATTTAACCTATTTAGATTTATCTGTTGAAGAAGGTGTTAAAGTCCTCATGTCTGCAGGCGTGTTTACACCAAGTTAATGAAAAAATATTATTCAATCATTATTGATTTGATATCGTTTTATATATTCTAAAACTTTAGGTCTGCTATACAAGAAAAAAGGGTTGTTTATAAAGACATTTAAATGGTTCTAAATATGTTCAATAGGTTGGAGTATGATTTTTGAGGTGGCCAAGAAAAAAGAAATATTGATATAGTAGTTTGTCTTTTTGAAAAATCTAAATTGAATTCGGAGTCCTTAATTTAGTGTATTGATGACAAATTAGAGACGACGATTTATATATAAGCTATCATTTTAGGCAAATAAAGAAGACTTCATCATTATAAGCGCCCGTAGCTCAGCTGGATAGAGCAACAGACTTCGAATCTGTGTGTCGGGAGTTCGAATCTCTCCGGGCGCGCCATTTCTCTTTTTTACACAAACGTTTTGAGATGCAGAAACAGTGCCAAAGTGTGATATCGGTTTGTGTTTCTATTATTTTATCGTTTATTTATGACGTATGATTTGGTAAACACCGACTAATGTTTAAGTCATTCCCACATGTGGTATATAAGTTAAGGTATAAGGAGTGCTATGTCACATCACCATTATGACGTTGCAATTATTGGAGGCGGAATAAATGGCGCTGGAATTGCAAGAGAGTTATCGCTACGCAATTTTAGTGTAGTCCTCGTTGAGATGAAGGACTTTGGGAGTGGTACAAGTTGTCAATCCTCAAAATTAGCCCATGGTGGACTAAGATATTTAGAAAATCTTCAATTTAATCTCGTTCATGAAGCGTGTATAGAACGGTCACGACTACTCAATAATGCGGGCCATATTGTCAAATCATTACCGTTCCTATTCCCGATTTATGATAAAGGGCCCTATTCCAGGTTGAAGGTAGGAGCAGGATTATGGCTTTATGATATTTTAGCGTTATATAAAAATATTGATCGTCATCAGTGGTTAACAAAGACAGAGGTTCTATCTCTAGCCCCTTATCTTGAAGCTAAAGGGCTCAAAGGGGCTATGCTATATTATGATGCCAAAATGGATGATAGTCGTCTCTGTTTAGAAACTATTTTGCAAGCGCATGAGTTGGGCGCTCAAGTCTATAACTATCATAAGGTAATCAAAATGGAGAGTCAGGATAATAAAGTTACTCATATGTGTGTTCGAGATTGTATTAATAATCAGGATTTTTCTATAACGGCGGATTTATATATTAGTGCCACGGGCCCTTGGTCTGATAGTATGATTTCTCTTTTAGACAAGACTAAAGAGAAGATCATTAGACCGACAAAGGGTGTCCATGTCGTTGTTAAAAAAATTATTGATGAACAGGCACTTATTTTGCCGATAAAAGATGACCAGCGACTTTTTTTTATGATTCCCTGGGACGAGTACACAATCATAGGAACAACAGATACTGATTATACAGGTGATATCAATAACGTTCGGGCAAGTGATGACGATATCCGCTACATACTCAATCAAGCCAACCGATATTTCCCAACCATTAACCTAACGAAAAAGTCCATAGTGAGTACATTTGCAGGTCTTCGGCCATTAATTACATCCAATAATCAAGAAACGAAAAGTGTCAGTCGAGAACATCAGTTGTTATACGTTAACGGCAATCTTTGGGCCATTGTTGGGGGTAAATATACGACATTTAGACATGTATCGGAAAGAGTTGCTGAAGCTGTCCAAAAGCGATTAAGACAAACAGACCCCTTTGAATCGTTATCAGAGACCTTACCATTTCCTGGCGGCGAAATTGATGACATAGATCTATATATAGAGGAAAACTATGTTATTGATAATGAAATATATCAATTGGATAAAGGGGTTTATACACAAATTATCAATCTGTATGGGAGTCAATATAAAAAGGTTCTTGATACCGTATGTGAAGACATTAGTTACAAAAAACCGTTGACAGGAACAACACATCTTAAGGGTGAAGTTATTTATGCGATACGCTATGAATTTGCACGAAAGTTAGATGATTTTATGCGTCGACGTACATGGCTATCATTGAAAGAACACAACGGATTACAGTGTTTGGACGAAGTTGCGGATCTGTTTTCGAAAGAGCTATCTTGGAATGAACAGGAAAAACAGAAAGAAAAACAAGCTTATTATTTAGAATTAGGATTGTTGTGAAATAACGGCTTGAGCTAAGATAGTCATGGGGTCAACAAGTCCTTCGGGTAACTCATTCTCAAAGAGCAATGGGAGTTCTGTACATCCTAGAATAATAGCATCCACACCCTGTTCCTTAAGCGCATCTATAATGGTAAGAAAGGAGGTTTTGAGTTCCTTGAGATGGCCATTTGCCTTAATAGATAAAATAATCGCCATGGTTTGGGTTTGATGCGCCTTTATGGGTAATTGGACAGGTATCCCATGGTGCGCTAGTGCTTTTTGGTAGAGGCCTGTTTGTGCAGTGCCAAGAGTGGAGAGAAGCCCGACTTTAGAGGCCTTTTGTTCAGAAAGGAATCGGGCCGTTAGGTCAATCATGTTTAAAACTGGAATTGAGATAGCGTTTTGGATATCGTTAAACCAGTAATGTGCCGTATTACAAGGAATAGCAACGCAGGAAGCCCCGGCGTCTTCTAGGCGCTTTGCATTAAGAGTCAGCTTATGAGAGACGGGTCCAAGGCTTTGGTCAAGAATAGCTTTAGTTCGATCGGGTATAGTAGGGTCCGAGAGAATAAGGGTGGGAATGTGTTCTTGGTCACAGCTTGCTGGCGTCAATGATAGAAGCTTATTATAAAAATACATGGTAGCAGCAGGGCCCATGCCGCCAAGAATGCCTAGAGTAAAGTGGGTTGTCATCATGGCCTCCTAAAAGAAATATTTTTTACTAGGCTGTGGGTCGACTTGGTCTATCGTGATATCAAAGGCATCGTTCATAGAAGGGGCCTGTGTTTCTGTGGCCTTCTTGTCTTCAACTAACGCCCATTTTTCACAGTGGTCATCTAATAGTGAGGGCTCGTCTAGAAAGCGACTTACTTTAGAGAATTGCATGCCTTGAAAAGGATAGTATCCACGGTTTAAATCTAGATGCGGCTTGATAATAAAGAGTTGATCTTTTGCACGAGTGAGCGCAACGTAGAGAAGGCGTCTTTCTTCTTCAAGTTGCTGGAGATCCCCCATGGATTGAAAGGAGGGAATATAGCCATCTATTGCGGAAACTAAAAAACATACTTTCCATTCAAGACCTTTTGCTGAATGTATCGTTGATAATGTTATTTTTTCATTGTCTACAGTTTCTGGGAGACTATCTGTTTGTGACCCATCGGGTGGTTCTAATGACATTTCAGTTAAGAATGATTCTATTGTTTGGAACCTTTCTGAAATCGTAATAAGTGAGTCTAAATCGGTTTGACGCTTTAAGTGATCATCATACTTCAGTTGGAATAGTGGTTTATAGTACTCCAATAATCTTTCCAAAATATGACGAGGTGTAACGTCAGATTGATGTGAGAAAAGGAGTTGGGTCAGTAATTTAACATCACTAATATATTTTTTTGATTTAAAGGGCGACCAGTCCATTGATTGAAGCGTATTCTGATGTTTCTGTATATAGGTTGATAGTTGCTCAGCGCTTTTTGGGCCTATTCCTTCGATAAGGGTTAAGATACGGTGCCAGCCAATACTGTCCAAAGGATTATAGAGTACCTTTACATAGGACAAAATATCTTTCACATGCGCCGTTTCCATAAACTTAAAGCCACCAACCTTCGAAAAGGGAATGTGATGAGCCTTAAGCTCAACTTCGAGGTCATTAGAGTGCCAACCGGATCGAATCAGAACAGCCATCTCATTGAGGGGAACGCCTTCTTCTCGTAGTTCTAATATTTTTTGGCAGATAAATCGAGACTGAGTGTTATCAGAGTCTGTTTCAATATAAACAGGTTTTTGATCACTTTTTTTTTCGGTGAAAAGCGATTTGTTATATCGCTCTCTTGCTTGTTGAATAACCGTATTGGTCAAATCTAAGATAGGTTGTGTGCTTCGATAGTTTTGTTCAAGCATAAGAACACGTGTATTAGGAAATAGTGTGGGGAAGTTCATGATATTCTTGAAGTTTGCACCCCGAAAGGAATAAATACTTTGTGAATCATCGCCTACGACCATGATATTTTGGTGGTCTTTGGCTAATTTAACGATGATATCAGATTGGACTGAATTGGTGTCTTGGTATTCATCGACTAAGATATGTTGAAACCGTGTTTGTAACGCTTGGCAGATATCTTCCTGTTCAAGTAAGTCTCGACATCGAACCAGTAAGTCATCATAGTCAAGAACTTGCATGGCCTGTTTTTGAGTTTTATACATGGTTTTAATACGTTCAATATCCTGATGATAATCAATAAATTGGGGATAGTCGGCTATCAAAATAGATTTAATAGCGGTGGCTGTATTGACACTTTTGCTCAGAATATTGGCTATAGTCCCTTTTTTTGGGAATCGTTTATCGGATTTATTAAAAGAACTGTCACGGCGAATCAGTTGTATGAGGTCCTCCGCGTCGGATCGGTCAAGAATCGTAAACTGAGAAGTGAGGTTTAATCGATCGGCATATTCCCGTAAAATAATATTTCCAAAAGAATGAAAAGTACCACCAAAAATTTGTTGGCAGCGCGTATCTAATAGATGTGTAGCCCTTCGGATCATTTCTTGAGCGGATTTTCGTGTAAATGTAAGAAGTAAAATAGCGCTAGCTGGAACACCTTGATGAACAAGTCGGGCAACCCTATGAACAAGGGTTTTTGTTTTTCCTGATCCTGCCCCTGCAATAACAAGAAGCGGGCTATTATCATGTAGAACAGCTTCTTTTTGTGCGGTGTTCAATGTTTCACAGAGGACTTCAATATGGTGGTGGCTAGCAGGTGTTAAATGTTTTAAGACATAGCGTTTCATAAGAATATTCTAACGGGGCTTTGAAGAGAGGTAAACACAATTTATTCTGAACCGGCTAAACATAAATAACTTTGAACCATTTTTAGCCAGCGTATATAGCTTTATTATACTTTATTATTCGAGAAATGGTATATTTCAGCCATTCTAAAGAAGTTCAATATATGAGCCGATAACCGTCAGTTCCTATTTTAGCGTTTTAAGATCCATTTGCTTCAATTCTTCTATTTGATCCCTTAAGACAGCAGCTAGTTCAAATTCAAGATTTTCGGCGGCATGTTTCATGTCTGCCTCAAGTCTAGTGAGTAATTTAGGGAGCTTTTTTGGAGAGAGGGATTCTTTTTCAATAAGTACCTGCTTAATCTTTTGTCGATCTTCGCTTCGAATATCTTTAATGTCCTTAATAATAGTTTTGGGTGTGATGCCATGTTTTTTGTTATATGAATCTTGAAGATGTCGTCGACGTTTGGTTTCGTTTATTGCTTTGGACATGGATTTTGTTACAGTATCTGCGTAGAGAATAACGGTTCCTTTTTCATGACGTGCTGCCCGACCCATTGTTTGGATTAAGGAGCGTTCATTCCTCAAAAAACCTTCTTTATCTGCGTCTAGAATGGCGACCAATGAGACTTCAGGGATATCCAGCCCTTCTCTGAGTAAATTAACCCCAATGAGGACGTCGAATATCCCACGGCGAAGGTTATGTAAAATATCCAGTCGTTCAAGAGAGTGTATTTCTGAATGAAGGTAACTGACCTTAATATCTTTATTGCTTAAAAAATCACACACATCTTCAGAAGTCTGTTTTGTTAGTGTTGTGACCATAACACGCTCTTTAGAATCAACCCTTTTCCGAATCTCAGTGATAAGATGGTCCATTTGATGTTGAGTTTTATGCAATATAATTTGGGGATCCAAAAGGCCGGTAGGTCGAATAATCTGTTCTACGATCTGTTGTCCTTTTCCAGGAGAGTTCGGGTTTTCGCACTGCTCTATTTCATAAGGGCCGGGTGTTGCGCTCACATAAATACATTGATTGAATTTCTGTTCAGCCTCTTGAAAGGTTAAAGGACGGTTATCTTTAGCCGAGGGTAACCGGAATCCAAAGTCTACCAAGACAGACTTTCGTGCACGGTCGCCATTGTACATGCCTCTTATTTGGGGAAGTGTGACATGAGATTCATCAATAATCGTTAGAAAGTCATCAGGGAAAAAATCCAAGAGGACTCCTGGAGGGGCTCCGGAAGGTTTTCCAGAGAGGTGCCGTGAATAATTTTCAATCCCTTTGCAATAGCCAATTTCTTTCATCATTTCCAGATCAAATTCAGTTCGTTGTTTAATTCGATGTGCTTCTAGGGGTTTATTTACTTTTTCAAAGTGAGATATGGTTGTTGAAAGTTCGTGTCGAATTTGTTGGATAGCATGATCCATGGACTGATTAATCACATAGTGGGTAGCGGGAAAAATATCATAAGTATTATGAGCGCATATTTGGTCACCCGAAACAGGATGGATATCTGATAAAACCTCTAGCTCATCTCCAAAAAATTCCAAGCGTAATAGAGACTCGCTCCATGACGGATAGAGATCAATTGTATCGCCTTTAATTCTATATTGGCCACGTTTTAAATCACCCTCATGACGTTCGTACCGAATCCTTTGCAAATTTAATAAAAATTGACGCCGATTAACGGGTTTTCCTTTGACAAGGGTAATTACGCCTTTCAAATAGTCTTCAGGCAAACCCAGGCCATAGATACATGACACAGAAGCTACGATAATGATATCTCGTCGTTGGAGTAGCGAGCGGGTAGCACTATGGCGAAGACGTTCAATTTCTTCATTGATCTCAGCTTCTTTTTCGATGTAGATGTCTCTTGAAGGAAGATAGGCTTCAGGCTGGTAATAGTCATAATAGGAAATAAAGTATTCAACCATATTATTAGGGAAAAACTCTTTAAATTCATTACATAACTGGGCTGCTAAGGTTTTATTATGAGCGATCACTAATGTAGGTTTATTTACCGAAGCAATAACGTTAGCAAGTGTATATGTTTTACCCGAACCTGTGACACCAAGTAGGGTTTGGTGTTTTATATTATCTTGAATACCCCTTGTAAGGGATTCTATAGCCTGAGGCTGATCACCCGCAGGGGAAAAAGAGGATACAAGTTCAAATAACATGGTCGGTTATCAGTGTAAATCAAAAAACAAGTTTGATAAAGCACTCTATCAATAGATAATAACGATTAGATGACATAAAATTAAACCATTTTATGTCATGGTGATGGAGGGCAATATTGGAATAGGACACAGGAAATAAATAGTGTATACTTCAAGCGTTATGAACCATCCATTAATCAGTGTTGTTATAGGTCACTATAATCAACATGAGTGTTTGTCAAAGGTGTTAGACGGTTTTGAGAAGCAGAGTTTACCGGCCGATCAATTTGAAGTGATTGTTGTTGACTCATCTTCAACGGACGGGTCACAAGCACTATTTAGTAATCGTCGAACATCTTATCCCTTTAAATTTATTGTTCAAGAGAATAACGGTAAAACGGGTGCTCGTAATCGAGGGGCTAAAGAATCCAGTGCTGAACTTTTATTTATAACAGATGCGGATATGGTACCCCATGAAGAGTGTTTGGAGCGGCACATAAAGGCGCATCAAACTCGGACATTACCGAGCAGTTTTGAAGGATTGACTTATAACTTAAAAACCTTGTCCTGGCCCATTAATGAGAGTGAATTATCACCCTATATTCGTTCCAATTATAGTAGTGGTCGTCGGTTAGGCTGGAGTTATTTTTTGACAGGAAATGTGTCTTTGCCGAAATCACTGTTTGAAGAGCAGGGCGGGTTTGATGAAGATTTTCAAGGATATGGTTGGGAAGATATAGAATTGGGTTATCGGCTTTTTAATCAAAATATTCCACTCTACTATTTAAAAGAAGCCATTAATTACCACTACCATGTGGTGACGCCAGATGAAGAGATAAAGCGGAATGTTGATAAAGGCAGGTCCGCTAAACTCTTATTAAAAAAGCATAAGGAATTGAAGTGGTATTTAGGATTAAATCCGGTTGCTATATTTATATTTAAACAAATCAAATCAGATGGCGGATTATACCGTTTAATGGCGCGCTTTTATGCCTCTTCAACACCCATTAAGCATAAAATAGGCTTTTGGTTCTTAAAAGAGTATTACTATCTTTCAGGGATCTTAGAATAAAATTAACCTGTAGATAAGATCTAATGAAATATGTAAACGAGTTCTGTCCAAACCTGTACAGCCTTTGTATGTTCCCAAAACTAAAAAACAAGGTTGATCAAAAGTAATAAATAGTTAAAAACAGAGAAACCCCCAATAATATTTATTATCCAAGCTTGGGTGCTGATTCACTGAAGTTAGTCGTCAAAAGGGCTCTTCGCTGTAGTTGTTCCATAAGTAAAAAAAAAGTAGATGCATCATGCTGAATAGAATGAGCCTTTCTGGTCTCAATACAGTATCGTGTAGGATGTCTAGAGGGTTTCAGAGCAATAGCACGAAACGTTTTCAACACAATAGTGTTTTAAATAAACTTAAGAAAATTAAACAGGAGAATCAATAACAGGTTCCAAAAAATCTGTTATCAAAAACAGGCCCATCTGATCGAAGTGTTTTTGAGCGCGTCAGTTGGGTTAGGAATGATCCCCTGTTGGCAACAAAAACAATGAAATCAACTGAATCTAAATTTATTGGACAGGAATGCATAAGCCCAAATATGCCTCAAACGTCAAAAATCCCACAGCCACAGTCTAATGCTGGCCTGTTAGGTGTGGCGCAGGATATTCAGGGATGGGAGGTTCTTCTATCAACTACAAACTCTGGGGTTCCGCTACTTTTGCGGGGATAACGGATGTTGGGTTCTTATATAATAAAGCTGAATCATCATCCCCGAATCATGCCACTGAGATTTCAACATTAGCGTATGATGTCTTAATAAATGTTTCTAATTTTAGATAAGTCTATTGGTCAGGGAGGTGATGACCTGTCTAAAGTAAAGGACATAGTTAATGCTAAAGAGAACAAGGAAATCAAGGATATCCAAGGTCCGAGATGGCCTTTATCATTTGATTATATAAAGGGTTTAGTCGATTTGACGTTATTATCACCACAGGCAACAGAACAAGATATTCGGGACCTGTGTCAAAAAGCGTTGGATAACAAAGCCGCAGGCATTTGTGTTAACCCTTATAGAGCCGCCATTGTTCGTAAAATACTTGACGAATCAGAAGCAGATACAAGCCATAAGGTACGACTTGTAAGTGTTGTAGGGTGTTTTCCTCTTGCCCAATCCCCTTTAGAGGTTAAATTAGCGGAGGCAAAGGCTGTTCTTAAGTCGGGTGTGGACGAAATTGATATGGTTCTTAATCTAGGGGCCTTTTTGGAAGGGGATGAAAAAACCTGTCGTGAAGAGATTACACTCATTAAATCCTTAGCACAAAAAGAGGGGGTTATTCTAAAAGTAATTTTGGAAACAAGTAATTTACAAAATTCTGAACAAATTCGAAATGCGTCTCGTCTTGCAGTGGAATCGGGAGCTGATTTTATTAAAACAAGTACAGGGTTTGGGCAATCTGGAGCGTCTATAGAAGCAGTTAAGATTATGGCAGATGTTATTGCCGAGCATTATTACAAGACAGGTATCCTTGTCGGATTAAAACCGTCTGGTGGTATTCGAACACCAGAGAGTGTCCGTGAAATGGCCGAAATTGTAACTGATAAATTACCATTAAACTTCATTAAACCAGAAACATTCCGTATAGGCGCAAGCTCATTAATGGATGCTAAAGAAGGGGCGTCTAAGGGCGCCTACTAAAGGGCCTTAAAATAGGGAATGTCAATCTATAGCTATTTGGTTCAGTGTGGTATACTCTGAAAGTTGTTTATTCATTCCAAGCAGATTAAAGGGTGTAATACTATGGCATTAACGCAACAGGATCAAGACGATATAAAAGGGTTGTTAAATCGGAATCCCACAGTCGTAGAAGAATCTATTTTTGATACCATGTGGTCCGAGCATTGTTCCTATAAAAGTAGTAAATCAGTATTAAAACAGTTGCCGACGACGGGCTCTGAAGTAGCCCTTGGAATTGGTGAGGATTCGGGTATTATTCGTTTTGCAAAAGTGGATGGTAAGCAGTACTGTATCGCTGTTTCTCATGAGTCCCATAATCATCCATCACAAGTATTGCCTATCGAGGGTGCTGCAACTGGCGTTGGAGGGGTTGTACGAGACGTCTATTGTATGGGAGCAGATGTGATAGGTGTTTTAAACTCACTTCATTTTGGGGACCCTAAAAAGGGAGGATCTCTCGTTACTGAAATTGCCAAGAAAGTAGTTCTTGGCGTTTCAGATTATGCAAATCCGTTAGGGGTTCCTGTTTTGGGTGGTGAGACACTTTATCACGAGTCTTATAACGATAATTGTTTGGTGAATGTGGCAGCTCTTGGTTTGATTGAAGAAAAGAATATTATTCATAGTTATGTACCTAAAGTAGCACAAAATGAGCCCTATGACGTTATATTGATAGGGAAATCAACGGATCGTACAGGGTTTGGTGGGGCAAGCTTTTCATCTGCAACATTAGATAATGATGATAAGGAAACTAACGTGGGGGCCGTGCAAGTCCATGATCCTTTTATAAAAAGGGTTTTGGTAGAAGCCATGAAGGCATTATTTAAAGAAATTAATGATAACCAGATTCCAGTAGGGTTTAAAGATCTAGGAGCAGGAGGAATTGCTTGTGCATCTTCTGAAATTGCAGTCAGTGGAGGATTTGGCGTAGAAATTGATTTAAATAAAGTCAATGTCATGGAAGATGGCTTACCGCCAGAGGTTATTTCTTGTTCAGAGACTCAAGAGCGATTTTGTATTGCTGTTCCGAGGTATTTTAGCCAACGTGTTTTAGAGATTTTCAATGATGATTTTGAGATGCCTAACCTTTATCCTAATTCTGGGGCAAGAGTTATTGGCAAGGTTATTAACGAGCAAGTTTATCGTCTTTTTTATAAGAATGAAACCGTCTGTAATTTGCCTATTAGGGCCATTACGACAGAAGTTAAAGCACATCGCGTTTCTGAAAAACGCCATATTGAGCGCAATGTTACTGCTTCAGTCGATGTAAATATTAAATTAGAAGATGCGTGTTTAAACATGGTTGAGATGTTGAATAATACATCAAAACGTTATGTCTATCGTTTCTTTGACAATGCTGTACGTGGTGATACGGTATCTTATCCAGGGGAGACAGATGCGGTTGTTATAACTCCGATAGAGGGATCTGAAGTGGGTTTAACAGTGAGTATAGATAGTAATCTGTATGGAAAAGTGGATCCCTATGTATCAGGTGCGGCGGCAGTTGCAGAGGGAATCCGAAATGTGATTGCAGTAGGGGGCCTTCCTTTGGCTGTTACGGACTGTTTAAACTACGGAAATCCTGAAAAACCGACTGTGTTTTTTGATTTTGAAGAGGGGGTTCGAGGTATTTCAGACGCAGCACGTCATCTTGGCTTTATTGATGACGAGGCACTGCCCGTTATATCGGGAAACGTCAGTTTTTACAATGAATCAAAAAATGGCCAAGCGGTTATTCCTTCACCTGTTATTGTTGTTATTGGAAAGGTTGATGATTATAGAAACGCATTAACCTTCCAATGTCATCAACCAGATTTAGATCTCGTTTTAGTGGGAAAACGATATTCTGAATTTGGAGGAACACAACTAAACGAATTATGTCCAGGTTTGAATCAGGTTGCGCCACAAGTTCGTCTAGAGGAAGAAGCGATACAAAATAAAGTGATACACCAGTGTATACAAGACGATCTTATCCAAGCTTGCCATGATATCTCAGCGGGTGGATTATGGCAGTGTTTAATTGAAATGGCGCTAGGTGAACGTGGTTTAGCTAAAGTAGGGCTTGATATTGATATGACAGGGCATGATTCCTGGCCATTCTTATTCTCAGAAAACGCCGGGTACGTGTGTGCCGTTAAACCTAAAGAAAAAGATAAATTTATAGAGTGTTGTTCGTCACAGGGGGTTTATACGGCCCATATTGGGAGGACAATATCAGACCTTAATGTCGTGCTAAGGCAATCTGATAATGTTTGTTTAGATCTCTCTATTGAGACGCTTAATGAGAATTGGAATAAGTCGAGTCATTAAGGCGCAGGATCATGCCACATAATATTGAGTCAAAGGGGATTCAGTTTATAAAGGGGGTGGGGCCTCAGACAGTAAAGCGGCTTGAAAAACTAGGGATTCGATCAATATCGGATTGCCTTTTCTATTTTCCAAGAACCTACGATGACCGGCGTGAAGTACCTTCTATAGCCACGCTAAAAATGAATGAAACCCAGTGTTGTTATGGTGCGATAAGTCATGTCACAGAGACAAGTATTAATCGCAATGTAAAGTTAACGAAAGGCGTTATATCAGATAAGACTGGCAGTATTATCGCCATTTGGTTTAATCAGCGCTTTGTGAAACGATTGTTGCGAGAGGGGTCATTGATATTTATACGTGGAAAAGTCGAATGTAATAAATGGACTAACGAATTACAAATAGCCGTATCTGAATTTGAATTAGTGGATCCTAAAAATAGTACAATAGGGACGATTGTTCCTGTTTATTCTTTAACGGCGGGGCTATTTCAATATAAACTTCGTGAGATTGTGAAAACAAGCTTGGAATCTTGCTTAAATACGATGCAAGATCCTTTTCCGCCATCTCTAAGAGAGAAACTAAACGTATTATCGATTAATTCGGCCATTATGCAACTCCATTTTCCACAAGGGGCTGCGATTTACAACAAAGCACGTTACAGACTTGTTTTTGATGAGTTCTTTTATATGCAGCTTGCTATGTTTTTAAGAAAGCATCCAACAGAAAAGAAGATCAATAATGTTTATTTAAAGGGCGAGGGAGATGTCTTGTCATCTTATTTAAAACAACTTCCTTATCAACTGACAAAAAGTCAACAAAGGGTTATTCAAGAGATTAAAGAGGATGTATGTAAAGAAACCTCCATGAACAGGATTATTCAGGGCGACGTGGGATCTGGAAAGACAGATATCGCAATAGTCACATTATTACTTGCTGTCCAATCACAAAAGAAGGGGGTGTTATTGGCACCCACAGAGATTCTTGCAGAGCAGCATTATTATAAGTTAATAGATCGATTAAGTGACTTCAATATTAAACTTATTCTTCTTAAGGGAAAGTTAACACAGAAACAAAAAAACCTTGTTTATAAACAGTTATCCGAACCTGGGCCTGCGATTATTATTGGAACACATGCTGTTATTGTTGATAAGGTTGTTATTGCTGATTTGGCGTTAGTAGTTGTTGATGAACAACATCGGTTTGGCGTTCTTCAGCGGCTTGCATTGACTCAAAAAGGACTGAATCCACACTGTTTATATATGACGGCTACGCCTATTCCAAGAACCCTATTATTAACATGTTTTGGGGATTTAGATAAAAGTATTATAGACGAATTACCTCCAGGTAGGGTGCCGGCCAAAACTTATTTCTTACGTGAAAAAAGTATAGAGAAGGTATTTAGGTTTTGTGTTGAACAACTGAATCAGAATCATCAGGTATATATTGTGTTTCCATTGGTCGAAGAATCAGAAAAACAGGACTTGAAATCAGCTGTAGCAGCACATAAGTATTTATCTGAGCATGTCTTTTTAGACTATGAAGTGGGGTTGCTGCATGGTCGATTAAATGCAGTTCAAAAACAAGATATTATGCAAAAATTTAAACAAAATCTGATTCAGGTTTTAGTCTCGACAACGGTTATTGAAGTTGGTGTTGATGTCCCGAATGCGACGACAATGGTTATTTATCATGCCGAACGTTTTGGCTTGTCTCAATTACATCAATTAAGAGGCCGAATAGGTAGGGGATCTCAAGAATCTAAATGCTTTTTGATTGGTGACCCAAAAACTGAAAATGGGCAATCTCGTATTCAAGCATTACTCGAAACAACAGATGGATTTAAACTTGCTGAATACGATTTGAAAATTCGAGGCCCGGGTGATGTTCTTGGTACAAGACAGGCCGGGTTACCTGATTTTAAAGTTGCTGATTTGATTGCAGATGAATCCATACTACTTAAAGCACGAACAGAAGCGTCTTTAATCTATGAGTGCGATCCGCATTTAGAAAAATCTGAACACAGTCTTATCAAAAAAGGATTAACATCCAAGTACAAACTCTTTTATGATAAGCCCTTAAATTAGATGAGAATTATAGCAGGAAAATATAAAGGTAAAAAAATCATCCACGATAGACTTAGTAACATTCGCCCTACCCAGGATCGCGTTAGAGAGGCTGTTTTTAGTATGATTCAAAATACCATTGTTGGAAGTGCCTTTCTCGATTTGTTTTGCGGAACAGGTTCAAATGGGATAGAGGCATTATCACGGGGTGCTTTGTCAGCGGTTTTTGTTGATAGAGATATTAAATTAGTTAAAAGAAATATAGTTGGATGTGAGGAGAGTAAGGTGATAGTACGGTCACACGTTAAAAATTATCTGAATAAGTGTCAGAGCCAGTTTGATATTATCTACATGGATCCCCCTTGGACGTGTCCTTTTTATTATCAGGATTCATTGAAGCTGATTTGGGAATTTGCTATACTAAAGCCCAATGGACTTATTGTATGTGAGCATCCTAAAAAGTTAGAGATCATATCGCTTGAGTATAAGTGTAATAAGGTGTCAACTTATGGAAATACCCAAATTAGTGTATATGAATAATGAAAAGAGCTATATATCCAGGTAGTTTTGATCCCATAACGAATGGACATGTTGACGTCGTCAAAAGAGCTAGAAGTATATTTGATGAAGTGACAATAGCCGTAGCTCAAAATAAAGATAAGCGAGCACTTTTTTCTATTGAAGAACGGCAGGATCATATTCAGACTATTTTTAACAATAATGATGGTATTCTGGTTGATTCATTTAGTTGGTTATTGGTTGATTATGCAAGAAAAAAAAAGGTGACAACTATCATAAGAGGACTTCGTGCAGT
>CAZIOF010000166.1:0-6784 GCA_964540745.1 uncultured Candidatus Marinamargulisbacteria bacterium | reverse complement strand
CCTACTCTTACTAATGATTGCCTTTATAGCCAATAGCCTTGCCAGCATGGCCGGTGGTGGCGCCGGCCTCATCCAATTCCCTATTCTTCTCTTTTTAGGGCTCCCCTTCCCCATTGCCCTAGCTACTCATAAAGTAGCTACTATTGCTCTTGGTATCGGTGCCACATTCAAATTCACCAAAGAAAACATTCTGGAACGAGCCCTATCTTATCTCATGCTCCTTATAGGGGTTCCCGGCGTTATTCTAGGTGCACGAACAATTCTCTTTATACCCGAGCCCATAGCAAAACTAGGGTTAGGGATACTTACGCTAGGGTTGGGATGTTACTCCATCATGAACACATCCCTTGGCCAAACACACCATAAACGAATGATTGATTGGCCCCATACCGCTATAGGTGGGGCAGGCATCTTCGGCATTGGCTTCTTAAACGGGTCCCTTTCCTCAGGGACCGGACTCTTTGCTACCATGTTCCTGATCAAATGGTTTGGTTACGATTACAAAACGGCTGTCGCACATACCCTGGTCTTAGTGGGTCTCTTCTGGAATGCCACAGGCGCCATCACCCTAGGCTTCTTAAGCCATATTCAATGGGACTGGCTGCCACCCCTTATTTTAGGCTCATTACTGGGCGGTTACACAGGCGCTAGTATCGCGCTCTTAAAAGGGAACCAATGGATCAAGCGTTGTTTCGAAGTACTTACCCTCGCCGTAGGTGTCATGCTTATCAATAACGGACTAGGCGGTATCTAAACCACGCCGTCTTGCTATCGCTTTCAAGGCATCCTTAAAGGACGGATTATGCTCAAACAAATAGGTAAAATCTGTACATGCCAACCGAAAAATCTTTGCACCGTTATCCGCTCTAATGGTCGCTGTACGTGGAATTCGTGAAATCAGCGCCATCTCACCAAAAAATTCGCGCTTACCCAGTTCAGCAACCTGCTTGTTCATAAAAAGGAGTTGCTTTTTATAGACCTGAACAGCCCCTTCCAACACCACATAGAACGAATGGCCTTCTGCCCCCTGTTTAAAAACCACTTCACCTGCCTCATAGGAAAGCAATTCAAAACTACCCGACATATTATCAAAATCTTTACGCTTAAATGATGAAAAAAACTCTACCTTATAGAGTGCTTTAGCTAGTTCTTCTAAATGTTCTTTTTCTACCGTTAAGGTTTCCATTGACGCCTCCGTCTACACCCCAATCAACATCCGATTAGGATCTTCCAATAAGTCTTTAAGCATCACCAAAAACCTCACTGATTCGGCACCATCAATAAGCCGATGATCATAATTTACCGCTACATACATCATAGGCTTAACACAAATCACATCATCTAACACCACAGGGCGATCCGTAATATGATGCAAGCCCAAGGTTGCACTCTGGCCCGGTAAGACAAGCCCTGAGGATATCATCCCACCAAAGGACCCATTATCCAAGATACTAAACGTCCCGCCTGACACATCAGATAACGCTAACTGGTCAGCCAATGCCCGTTCCTTAATCCCAGAAATATGTGATTGTAACTCGTCAAAAGAGGTTCGTGAGCAATCTCTTAGAACAGGATAAAGCGTCCCTATTTTAGTACGAACAGGAAAGGCTATATCCACGGAATCTCGATAGACAACCTCATTACCCTCAATAATAGCATTCAAAGACGGAAACGCCTTCAATGCACTACAAATGGCCTTTATCAAAAAGGGCCAATAGGATAAGGATACCTGGAACCGTTTTTCAAACACATCGTTATAACTAGACACCAAATCCAAAACCGTTTCCATGTTCACTTCGTTATAGGTGGTAAGCAAGGCTATCTGACGCTTATGAAGAACCTTTCGTGCCATGAGTTTTTTTCGAAACACACTCATAGGCTCTCGTCTCACGCCCTCCTCCGAAACACCCTCCTGAGTAGGGCGCTCTGGTTCCGATACTGGTGTTTCGGTTGACACACTCCGCGATACATTATCTGAGGATACGACAGCTGACACATCAAACGAACAAACATCAGATTTCGTGATCCGGCCCCTGGGGCCAGTCCCTGTGATCTGATCAGGGGTCAATCCCTTTTCAGACATATATTTTGACGCCGCTGGCGATGGACATCCCTTTGCATAATGTTCAGAGGACGACTGAGGCAAGGCTTCAGGAACGACTGATTCTTTTATCTGAGGAATAGTTGCTGATTGAGAGGATTCAGAATCAGATATCGCAGCTGACACATCACCCGGCGTAATAAAGCCAAGTACATCCCCCACCTTCACAGTTCCTTCTTGAATACAAATAGTGAGAACCCCTGATTCTTCGGCCGTCAATTCAAGAGAGGCCTTATCAGTTTCCAGTTCACAAAGAACCTCATCACGTTGCACCATATCGCCGTTCGACTTAGACCAAAACGCAATATCCGCCTCTGTAACAGATTCGCCTGCGGCTGGCACTCGAATCTCTACGGTCATTGTCCAAAAGCCTCATCAATAATTACTTGTTGTTGCTTAAGATGGACTTTCTCATTTCCAGTAGCTGTACTAGCACTTTGTTTCCGAGACACACATTCCAAGGATCCGATCCCCATCTTCTCCTTACGCAAGATGAACGTCCAGGCCCCATTATTGAGAGGTTCCTCCTGGACCCAAATCCAGGACTTTGCCTGCTTATAACGCTTAACAAGACGCTTTATCTGTTTTATAGGGAACGGATAAAGCTGCTCTAAACGAATAATAGCCACATCAGACCGTTTATCCTGTTGTTGTCGTTCTAGAAGTTCATAATAGATTTTACCAGAACAAAACAAAACCCGCTTCACCTTACTAGGTTTAGCAACAGGATCATCAATCACTTCTTGAAAGCCGCCAGACACTAGCTCAGAACAGGGCGATTTCACTAACGGGTGTCGCAACAGGCTCTTCGGCGTAAAAACAATCAAGGGTATCCGAAAGGGGTTCTTCATTTGTCGTCTCAATAAATGAAAATAGTTTGCAGGCGTAGTCACATTCACAACGTACATATTCCCTTCAGCAGACAATTGTAAAAACCGTTCAAGACGTGCACTGGAATGTTCAGGGCCCGCACCTTCATAACCATGGGGTAACAATAAGGTTAAACCACTCATCCGTTGCCATTTACTCTCAGAACTGGCAATAAATTGATCGATCATAATTTGAGCACCATTAGAAAAGTCACCAAACTGCGCTTCCCAAATCACAAAAGTCGTGGGCCGGGCCATGGAATATCCAAATTCAAAGCCTAAGACACAGTATTCAGATAAAAAAGAATTGAAAACATGGATCCTCTCTTGACGTTTTTGAATATGATTTAAAGGCACATAATGGGCCTCTGTTGCCGTATCTTTAATCACCGAATGACGATGGGAAAAGGTACCCCGTTGACTATCTTGTCCCACTAACCGGACCGGATATCCTTCACATAAGAGTGTCCCATAGGCTAATAACTCCGCCATGGCCCAATCTACAACCCCTTCTTTATAGGCGGCCTGACGTTGACCTAATAACTTGGCCATCTTGGAAAAGAGATTAAAGTCATCTGGAGTCGTTACTAACGCTTTAGCCACTTTATCAAGTTGTTTTTTAGAGACCCCTGTCTCAATAGACTTGAGATAATCAGAGGGCTTAGCAGGCCTAAACTTCTTCCAATGCCCACCCAAAAAATCGATAGTAAGCGCTGGCTTTTTACCTTTTACATAATCCAGCTTCTCCTGTAATTTCTCTTTCAATTTCTGGGTCTGTTTTGTGGCCTCTTCACGGGAAATACTACCTTCATTAACCAATTGCTCAATATAAAAGTCTCGGATTGTAGGATGGGTCTTAATCTCATCATAGAGAACAGGTTGGGTAAAGCGTGGTTCATCACCTTCATTATGACCGTAACGCCGATACCCTAAAATATCCACATACACATCGATCTTAAATTCCTGTCGGACACGCAACGCCAACTGACACGCATGTTCCACGGCTTCAGGGTCATCTGCATTAACATGAAAAACTGGAGATGCCGTCACCATGGCAATATCGGTACAATACATACTGGATCGGCCTTCTTTATAATCCGCAGTAAAGCCCACCTGATTATTCAAGACCACATGAATGGTCCCGCCTGTAGAAAACCCGTCCAGTTGCGACATATTCACCATCTCATAGTTCACACCTTGGCCCGAAATGGCCGCATCGCCGTGAACTAAAATAGGAATAATTTTCGAGGTATCACCCTCATAAATCTCCAGCCCTTTAGCATGGGTAATCCCCTGAACAACCGGATTCACGGCCTCCAGATGAGAAGGATTAGGCACAAGACTAAGGTGTACCTTATGGCCATCTTTTGTCACAATATCAGCGGATCGACCTAAATGATATTTCACATCACCAGATCCCTTAATATCAGAAGGTAAGGGCGTCCCTTCAAATTCAGAGAATACATCTTCATAGGTCTTACCAAAGATATTCACTAATAAATTTAAACGACCCCGATGGGCCATCCCAATAACAAATTCCTGGGCCCCCAAACTGGCCCCCTGACGAATAACCGCTTCCAAGGAAGGGACAAAGGCTTCAATACCTTCTAAGGAAAATCGTTTCTTACCCACATATTTTTTTTGCAAAAAACCCTCAAACGAGACCGCTTGGTCGATCTTTTCAAGGATATGTTGTTTCTCATCCAAACTATATTGGGGCCGATTAGCGATAGGTTCCATTTCCCGTTCAAGCCATTCCCGGAGCCGTTCATCAGGACAATGCATATATTCGACCCCAAGGGATCGGCAATAGGTTTTTTGAAGATGGGTCAAAATACTATTTAAGGTATTCTTTCCAATCCCGATTTCAGAACCCGCTTCATATTCCGTTTCCAAATCAGCCTCACTTAAATTAAAAAAGTCTAAGGCTAAATCAGCTTTATGCTTCCGACGCTCTCTAACAGGGTTCGTATCTGCTAATAAGTGACCACGCGCCCGATAGGCATTTATTAATTTAACCACAGCAACTTCTTTATCAGAAACAACCCCTGTGCCATCTGCTTTGTTTTGACGACCCAAATCATAACCCTCAAAAAAAGTTCGCCACCCCTCTTCGACAGAGCTAGGCTCTGCCTTATATTGTGTATACAATTGCTCTAAATAATCTGCATTTACATTATCCAAATAACCTTGTTGTGACATCGATGCCCAGCTTCCTCCAATAGTGTTCCTATAACGGCACTAAGTATAACAGGATTTTCACCCTTTTTTCTATGCCTAGAATAGCACAAAATAAACTATCCAAAGACACACATAATATACCCCAAAAAATCGATATTTAAACATCGGTATAGTAAACAGATTACATAGCTAATGATTGATAGTTCATATAAACAGCAAATAGGTTAATAGGAAGGTTCAAAAACATCCCATGACGCAAATAAATTCACGACTTGCTTCATGAAGCGTCAAAAGACAGCCAGATTTAACTAGTGGTAATCGTTTAAACATTATCATGTCTTCCTTTTAGAGTTATCGAAAGAAAGAAGATAAAGTATCGGATTGATATGAGTATAAGAATTCAGATCTAATCACTATTTAACAATCTGTACAGTCTTTAAACCTGAAGCATTGGCACGTTGTTTCTTAACCTTCTCAGTCAGATAACCATTATAAGCCTGCGTAGCATCTCCTTCTAATCTCACTAATTGGGCCTCTATAGTCTGTTTTTGTCCCTGAAATGAACGATACCGCTCTTCAATTGATTGAAATATCGTCTTTACGCTCTCTATATAGTCAGCATAACAAGACTTGTCCAAATCTTTAGGTAACGATGGACGTTTAATTAAGTCAGAAATAGTATCACCCAATCTTTCCAAACAAACTTTTATCGCTTCTAAGTCAGTACTTTCTTGCAAATGTTTAAAACTGCCACCTTTCAAAACGGCCTGATAACTCATTTCTAGCTCTTTGTGAGCCTTTTGATACTTCTTATAGGAACGACTAGTCTTTGTCGATAGATCTAAAAATTGCTTTTTAAGTCTTTTTGCTTCCTCAATAGACTATCTAAAACCTCTCATCCCCATAATCGCTATCTTTCACTGGTGCCGTTGGAAGATGATCTAATGTTTGTGATGACTTCAACAGAGATGAGTGCGCAACATGTACGTTATCCCTAACCACAACAGATTGCCAGGGTATTGACCTACCATCCCCTGTATCTTACCCCCCCTTCTTTTCCTGTTTTAACGCTCGTCCTCGTTGATCAAACTCTTGTTTTGTCATTAAAATATGATCGAGCATAAAACTTCCAGAAATACCCGGCACCAAATCCTTATGGACGCATACAAACACCTGGCCATCTAACTCGACTTCCCTCTCCGTCTTTAAGGTAAGAAATTTTTCTATACTCATCTTTTTCTCAAAAAACGTATTATGTATGTCAGTTTTAGATTTAATCTGAACATCAAAATTATCAAAATCAGTCTCCACCGGTGATGCCTCCACCCCTATAGCTTCAAGATACATAAGTACAACTAGTTGTTTTGATTTCAGCTCAAGAATATCCACGTCATTAGGAAGAATAATGCCATGAAACTTCACTAAGCCACCATAGTCCAAACCATGTGGAGACCATGGTTGCTGACAACCCAGCAGATCCTGTCTCTTACTCTTAAAAGGCATACCAACTATGGGCATCTCTAAGTCATAATCTAACAACAATCCTGCCTCCTCGTTAGAAAGCACCGTCACCGTTCCAACCTTATTCGCTAACCTAACACTAATATGGGAATATAACTGATCACCCTGTCCT
>CAZIOF010000165.1:0-17612 GCA_964540745.1 uncultured Candidatus Marinamargulisbacteria bacterium | reverse complement strand
ATTACCTCCTATGACGAACTTCCAGAGAATGCGAAACGTTATGCAGAATATGTGTCAGGCAAGATTGGGGTTCCTGTTCGCTTAATCTCTGTCGGTTCTAAAAGAAAGCAGACTATTCATCTTTTAAGCTTAGAATCGGCGTTGGTGTAGCATTTATTCCCAGTTTTGTTATGGTAAATAAAGGAGCCCTAGATTTGTGAGCTGTGTGTTGTGTAAAAATGAAGGGATATCCGGTACCTTACAAATTCCACCATATACACTAAACATATGCGATGGTTGTGGTATGTTTACTTTGTTCCCATATGGCTCTTCTTCTGATGAAGTTCGTCATGATGATGATATAGATCCTCAACACCAATCTTTATATGAAGTGCAGTTTTATAAGAAATATTTTGATAAAATTAGACCTTTTATTTCGGAGAAATCTAGTGTTTTAGATATTGGATGTGGGGCTGGTACTTTCTTAAAACTAGTTTCTTCGTATGCAGAAAAAAGTGTGGGAATTGAGTTAAATCCTAAACGCTTGGCGTTTGCAAGAAAACAAACTCAATGTGATATCTATCAAGAACCTATCGAATTATTTGAATTTCAACACAAATTTGATGTGATATTGTTGAGTAATGTGTTTTCTCATATTGATTTAAAGAAGGATCCGTTTCAAGATATTGTGAATAACTTAAAACCTTCAGGTAAGTTAATCTTAATAACAGGCGAGTTGGATAGTAGGGTTAAGAAAGGGTCTATTTTTGATTGGGGGTTACCAGAACATCGTCAGTTTTTAGGTTTAAAAACCATGACATATTTTTGTCAAAAGTATCAGTTAAAAATAGTGAAACATGACCGCAAACTTATGTCAGATGAGTTATTTTCAAAGGAATACTTTTTATCCCCAGGCCGAAGCCGTATAAGAAATATATTGAAGAAGGTAATCGTAAGTATTCCTTTTGGATTGTTGGGGCTCAAAACATGTTATGATCTTGTCAAAGGAAAATATGTTTACTCGTCATTTATTTGTTTGGAGAAGTTGGATTAGTGTGTTTGTAAAAGAGGGAGGGATGGATTAGAGAGTGACCCAGTCTTTTTTGAATTTGGCCCACTTCATATGTTGGACTCTTGCGATACGTTTGTCGCCATCTTCTGAAAACTCTAAAATGCCATCCATGATATATTTGATGTTGTTTATAACTTGCTTGTCAACCGTGCCTTCTTCTAAAATAAAAAGGGTTGTTACGCCTCCAAAGGATATTGCTGTTCTTGCGATTTGATTGATAAAACGCTGTGCTTCAGATAATTCGAAGTGGATGAGGATGCTTGTAATGGAGTCTATGATACGACGGCCACCAAGCCTGTTTTGTATGGTTTGGCCTACAGCATGACTTGCATCTGCGATAAGATTTGCTAGCTGATTGAGGTCTAAGGTGCCATTGATAGTAAATTCTTCTTCTGTTGAATTTGCTAAAGATGACCAAGAGTAGGCGTCGACGAACTTTATTAATTCGGATTCTTCATAATTGGATAGGGGGCGTTGGAGGTACTTTTGTAGTTCACGTCTTATTTTCATGGGATCATCATCGAGTGTTATAAAGAGAGCTCGCCGTTCTTCAAGGAGTCCCTGCGCAATAAATTGTCTAGAGAATGTTGACTTTCCTTTTCCTAAATTGCCTAGCAGTAGAATATTTGACCCTTTTGGAAGACCGCCATACAGACAATCATCGAGTTGTTTATTTCCTGTTGAAATGAGTTCTACATCGGTTGGTGGCTGATGTATTTCGGATATTTTGTTTGTTGGCACGTTTTCTTTTGATTTAAATCGTAAAAGTAGTGAATTTACGCTTTCTTTTAGATCATCTATATTAAATGGTTTTGTAATATAATCATCAGCACCTTCTTCAAAGCCTGTTAAGCGATTATAATCATCGCCTAGTGCGGATAACATAATGAGAGGGGTTGTAGATCGTGTTTTGTGATTTCTAACGTATTTACATACGTCATGGCCATTTTTATTTGGCATGATAACATCCGTTATGATTAGATCTGGGTTTTCTTTTTCAAATAATATAATGGCTTATTCCAAATAATTTGCTGTTATGACATACTTTCCAAGGTTCTGAAAGATAAGGCTTGTTAGCGTTAGAATATTACACTCATCGTCAGCAATTAGTATTTTTGCCATTATAATGCTTGCCTTAGGACAATTCCTCGTTTAGGAAGAATATCAAATGTGTATTCAGATAAATCTATTTGTGTGCCGCGCATTTTTCGCAGTCTTAAGGTTCTTATATAGTTATTCTTTTCCTTTTGTAATCGTAATAATATGATTCCAGAAGAGGCGAATTCTTCAATCCCATGTTGACTTAAGGCATTTGAACCTACGGGAATAAGTGATGTTACTAGTGTTGTACATTCTGTATAGTTTTCTAACGTGAAGATGAGTCGCCTAATATACTCAATGACAGGTAATGGACTTTGTTCTGAAAATATAATAGGGGCTATGGGATCGATCACTAGTCGGGAAATATTATTTTTTTGTATGAATGTTTCGATGGTATCAATAATACGGTTAATACTATTTTCTTCATCTAGATGTAATTGCCCAAAAAATTCTGAAAAATCTAAAAATTGTAATGTTTTATTTTTTAAATAAGGATCAAGATCCCATCCTAGCGATTGTGCATCAGAGAGGATATGCTCAGGTTTTTCATCAATAGAAATATAGGCGCAATTTTCATTGTTTTTAGCACCATGTAATAGGTATTGTAGGGTAAGTATTGTTTTACCTACTCCGGGCTCGCCGGAGAGAAGATAACAGCGTCCCTTAGGTAAACCACCAAAGAGTAAGTTATCTAGTTCTTTAATGCCGCTTGATATTTTAGTCATGGGTGTAATTTTACTATAAATTAAAAGAGAGTAGTTTTCAATGATTCTATTCATCACCTAATTTATATTTTTACTTTAATGATCACGTCTTCTAACTTGATTGCTTTTACTAACGGTATGTTATACTTGGTTTTAGGTAAAATAATCATGAATAGTATAATTATATCTGTTGTTAATCAAAAAGGCGGTGTTGGTAAAACAACAACGGCAATTAATTTAGCGACTTATTTGAGTGAGAATCATTATGAGACGCTTCTTGTTGATTTAGATCCCCAGGCCAATGCAACGTCTGGATTAGGTTTAAAACCGAGTGCCATAGAGTCCTCTGTTTATGAATTATTACATAGTAAGCAAGCTGTTAAGGATGTTATTTATCCCAGTCCTTTTGAACATCTTCATGTGATTCCATCTAAGAGAGATTTGGCGGGTGCTGAGGTTGAGTTAGTTAAAATGGTTTCACGTGAAACTATATTAAAAAAACGCTTAATGCAACTTAAGGACTATTATCGCTATATTATTATTGATTGTCCGCCGTCATTAAGTTTATTGACGTTAAATGCTCTAGTAGCCTCTGATAAAGTTCTTATTCCCGTACAGTGTGAATATTTTGCTTTAGAGGGCATTGCAAGTCTTTTAGAAACTATTGAGATTGTGAAGGACCATTACAATCCTCGTTTAGATATTATAGGTATTTTAATGACAATGTTTGATAAACGTACGTCTTTAAATCGACAAGTGGTTTCTAATGCACGATCCTTTTTTAAGGAATTGATTTTTGATACTATCATTCCGCGGAATGTTAGGTTGAGTGAGGCACCAAGCCATGGCCTTCCGGTAGCGCTTTATAGTTGGAAATCTAAGGGGGCGCAAGCCTACGTTGAATTGACAAAGGAGGTTTTGTCTCGTGTCTGATAGGGTAAATCGTTTAGGTCGTGGATTGGAAGCGTTGATACCCAAGCAAGCTATTTCGTCTGGAAAAATGATCATTAAGATTCCTTTGGAGGATATTAAACCCAACCCATATCAACCCAGGCTCTTGTTTTCAGAAAGTTCTTTAAAAAGTTTAAGTAACTCTATTAAAAAGTTTGGCATTGCCCAGCCAATACTTGTTAGAAAAAAGGAAGGGTATTACGAACTTATTTCTGGCGAACGCCGTTTTCGGGCTAGTTTATTAGCAGACATGGTGGATATACCGGCTATTGTTCGTGATATAAGTGATATAGAATCATCAAAACTTGCGTTTGTAGAGAACTTAGAGCGTGAAGATTTGTCGCCTCTCGAAATTGCCAAAGGTTATAAACGTTTGGTAGAAGAGCATGGTATTACACATCAAGAAATAGCCGATTTATTTAGTAAGAGTCGTTCTTCAATATCTAATACCCTTCGATTATTACAACTACCAGGTTTATTACAAGAGGGGCTTCTTGATCATACTATAACGGAAGGGCATGCGCGCGCACTATTGGCCCTTGACAGTGAATCAGAGCAGTTAACGGTTTATAGGTTGGTTGTTGATCAAAAACTATCTGTAAGGCAGACTGAGGCGTTAGTTTCGGAGCGATTAAAAAATAATAGTTTTGAACAGCCCAAAGTCCAGCAATTATCTTTATACAGCCATCAAGCAGACAACTTATCTCAACTTTTAGATACAAGGGTTTGTTTTAAAGGCCAGCAACATACAGGTAAAATTGAAATCTTTTATCAATCTAAAGAACAATTAGAAAATATACTCTTTAAAATAAAACATAGTTGAAAAAAGTAAAGCCTTAACGTAAGCTTTCCAGTCTGTTAGTATGAAATAATAGAGAAAAAAAGAGGAAATATGAACAAAGTATTAGCTCTAACTTCTCAAGAACTGCCTTCTGTATCATTTTCTTTAGAAGAAAGTCATCTTTTTACTTATTATTTCCCCTCATTTCCCAGGGGAGATAAAAGTTGCCAGCGTATGTTTATGGACATGTTTGATGGTTTGTTTCGGCTACATGTAAACTTTTTATCTGAAGACGGTGAGAGCGCTGAATTATCTGTCTGTATTGAGGGGAAATTAGTTTGTTTTGATAATCCAGAAAAATTTAAACAAGCGTTATTAGTTAATATGGATCGTAAGGCTCAAATCTTAAATGTTGTATCGAATACTAATGATATTAGTTCTCCAGGTAGTTTTATAGATTATTTTTTTCCGAAGGGATTACAACGTAGTGATAGTTTAACCTCTGTATCTACTGTGGGCTCCTCAGTTTGTGAAGGAGAAGCAATGGTGAGGTCCAGAAGTTTGAGAAGGTTGACTTGTCTTCAAGATATGTTGTCTATGATGGGCCTTTCTAATCCTAACGGAGGTGTGTCGATTATTGATTCTAGCCTTCTTAGTCACACAGGGCTTTCCTCTGAAGCGATTTCTGCGATAAAGTCGTGCTCTTATTTCGATGAACAGGCCTTTATGAAAGGTTTAATAGTATATTTAAATACGTCTCAACGAGAGTCTTTTGAAGCGTCAGAATATAAAGAGCATCCTCATTTTAGAGTGATGGCCTCTTTATTGGATTTAGAATCTTTGGAGTTATTATCTTTCGAATCTTCTGATGGATCGTTTCTAAAAAACGCTTTATGTCGTATTTTTGAGGATGCTTATGAGGGGTATATGAAATCTAAAATGAATATTCACGTCACTACTTTTGATGGTCTTTTACAGATAGCGACCCTGTTATCGACTAATGTTAAGTTTGTTAAGCAGATGGATTTGTTTAGATGCTTTGTATTGTCTCACCTTTTTAAGGAAGATGTATTAACTGAGCTTAGAGCCTCAATCAATTCTGGGTTGTATACAGACTCTGAAGCAATGGCGCTTAGGCTGATGATTATAAATTCATTTCATGGCTATCTTGATCCTATACAGCATTGTGTTATTCACGGTGATGAAAAGGCTGTTACTAAACAGTCTAAATTTATGTTTCAGTATGATGTAGATAAGACTCGTACATTGGATATAGAAAAGAGGCGTACATTGGGGAGTATAATGACCTTTTCTAAAAAGGATTTTAGTCATCAGCCTTGTAAACGGTTTAGAACGCTATTGGATTTGTTGCGAGTAGTGTATAAGATTGGATGAATAAATATCTTTCAGGATTACGGTCAAAAGGGGGCTTGTCTGCTAAGGCTCCTGCAACGAAATGGTATACAGCTCTTGATAAAGCTAAGTGGGATTATGTAGATAAGACAGATAGTACTCAGACGAATAATCAAAAACTGTTTTTACTCATGACAATAATATCTAAAACTTTAGATTGCCCGGTTGATCTTGTTGTTGAGCAAGATGGGTATCACTATCTTTTTAGTATGGTTCTTTCTGATGCGCTGGAAAAAGAGTTAATAGAATTACTACGTTCTAACTCTGACAAATTTTTGGATTCATTTAGACGTGGTCAAGTTCTCTTAGATCGTAATCAGCATATAAAAATGGATATTTTAACGAAATTCTTGTCCTTCCTGTCTCAACTTAATCACGAGTCTTCAGTGCTTTTCCCTGTTAGTAATTTGCATACGTCTGATTCACTTTATTCTCAACTATTTCCAAACAGATCGGTTAAGTTTTTTGCTTTACAAAAATCTGAACCTAAGACGTGGGTTCAATTAACCTTGTTATCAGATGAGCTTGAAACAGAGTTGTCCTCTCCAGAGAGGGGGCAGCTTCAGTGGAATTTGCTCGAGTTACTTGATTATGTTCGTCGTGATTTAAACTTTGATGGTGATTCTCAAAGAGCCAACCTTGTTAATCTATTTTCGGATAAAGACGTCTGTTTACAGTCAGGGCCGATCTCATCAGAACAGACTTTTTATCCTGTTAGTCTTGATAAGAATGGCCCCTTTGTAAAGGGCTTAAGCCATGTGGTAGAAGATAATCCTATAACTAAATTTGCAACGGCTTTTTTGCCTCAGAGTTTGCAATCATTGTTACCTTATGTTAATCCAATGGGAGGCTTTAGATATTTATTCCCAGCCCAATTTAATCAGTTTTCTAATATGAATATGCTTTTGCATCCTTCTTGTTCAATTGTATTACAAAGGAATGGCATACCGATTCAAATCTTTTATGATTTAGGGAAGATTATTGGCAATGATAGAGGCTTAAGAGAAGTTATTGAGCGAATCTTATCAAAAATTTGTCGCAAAAGTATTTCGGATGAGCCGCAGAAAATTCATGCGTTAGTTCAGGAATCATCGTTTTTAGCGATCTGTTATGAGCCTGACACTGGCGAACCTTCAGGGATTGTGTCTATTATGAAGTGGAGGGATCCTAGTTCTGGTCGTGAGATTATTTATCCGGCGGCTACTGTACTTATGGATACTATTAAAGATTCTGGGTTAACCGAATATTTAAATAATTACTTTTTTCAAGAATGTTTAATGCGTCAAGCTCAAACCCGTTTAAGGCAGCCAGAGAGCCCTGTCGATCTTAATGTGGTTATACGTTCGTGTAATCCGCGTATTCTGGGGACCATTTGGAGTTATTATTCGGCTGTTCCAAATTCTAGTCATGTGCCTTTGTTTTTGAGTCTTAGAATGCTTCATAGTTTGAAGAGGCTTGGCATGTCCAGCTCAAAGAACGAGAATGATGACCTGCTTCATGTTTTAGGGCGAATTATTTCACATGCCCCTTTTCAAAAAGAGGTAAGAGATAAGAGACTTATGACATTTAATATTTTTTGTGAACACTTTCTTAGTGTTTGGAATGGTGTTCTTACTGGTGTGCCTCGTGAGGACTATTCTAATTCTATTCGAAAACTAGAAGCGTTATTACAAACAAATCTATTGTCTTTAGAACAGAGCAAGTTAGTGAGGGCCTTTCTTAAAACACCTAATCAGGCGACTGTTGACCATGTCTCAGTGGCTATTCGTCATCAACAGTACAGCGATATGGGGATTTGTGATACCACCTTTATTGAAGGGGAAACAGTTAATACAGACGGGGAGGGTGTTTCAAAAAAAGTCTGTAAAGAAGGTGTACGGGCGGTTCCATTTGAAGAAAGACCCCATGCTGGAGACATGGCGATACGTGTTGAAAAAGGCGGTTTAGATAGACTTCGATACGAGGAAAAAGAAGGTGTCAAAGCGGTTCAATTGGGTGGAAATAAAGGCGTTGGAGATATGAAGATACGTGACGTAGACGGGACGGGTAATAAGGCTCAATTAGAGGAAAAAAGTCGTGAAAGGGCTTATTCTCAACTGAAGGTGTACAGGGATGTCTTGCTTGAAGGGCAGTCTATTTTGAGTCCAAAACGTTTAAATATCTTGAGCATGATATACCATCTTCATCACGTTATAAAGGGAGATGGAGGTGCTATAGCTCTCTTTAAAAATGCACTATTAGTGCATTTATTTTCCTTAAAGGAATTACCGCCTATTGAGATTGTGGATGTCCTTCGAGATGTACTAGGAGAGTCGTTCTTTCAGTCCTGCTCAGAACAGGAAACCTATCTAATAAAAGGGGCTTTTTCTATTAGGAAAGAACTTGTTAAGACGTCTGTTTTGGAGCGCTCAAAGTTATTGAATGTGTCTTTATTTAATGACTGTTTTCGGTTCTACTTGAGGGATCTAAGTCCATTGTTTTTACCTCATCCAGATATTTCTATAGATGTAGTTGATTCAGTAGTGGCTATTGAGCGATATTATTCGTGTTATAGTAAGTATAGACAGCAGGTTATCCCACAAGAAATGGATCGTCATTTTGCCTATTGTCATAGACGCTTGTGTGCTATGGAAGGCGAGCCTCGAGAGATATCAGAGTTAGAGAGAGCTTGCTTTATGATGGAGGCCTGTTATCCAAAAACAGAAGCTCGATTAATGAATCCTCATTGGAATTTAGCGACGGCACAATTGTCGGCACTTCTTAAGCCTGGCGATGCCTATCTTATAAATTTTAATGTTCACCTTTATTCACCAGGTTATATTATGTTGAGAGGTGCGTTAAAGAGTTGTGGTTTGAGGATTTCTTAGTGTAGAGGAAAGGGGTTATCGATGTTTTTTTTGTTTGGTTCGATGATTGGGATTAATTTGCTTTTGGGTATTCTTGGCTTGATTAAGTCAAAGGTTTCCATTTATTCCTTCTCATTTTGTTGCTTCTGTTTTGGTATTTCTTCTTGGGCGTTCTGTTTGATGATGGGATGGACATCTACAGAGACCCTTTTTTGGGCAAAAGGATGTTTTATAACGACTTCATTTTTACCTATTTCCTTACTATTATTTGTGCTGAATTATCCAAAGAAGGTCATGACGTTTTTAAGCGGGCACTATCTTATGATTTGTCTCTTACCGTTTTCTATGGCATTTCTTGCTCCTACTAACTTAATTATAAGAGGCGTAGATTCTCAACTTAATGGTATTTACGGGAGCTTATATCCGGTATTTATTTTTTATGTGTTGTCTTATTCAGGGGCTGCTATTTTTATTCTTTTTCGAGGCTTTTTTTGTTATACAGGGGTCAATAAACTCAAGGTAAGGTACTTACTTTATGGGTTTGGACTTTTTGTTAGTTTTGCTATTATTACGGCACTTATTTTTCCCTTATTGGGTATGAGTCAATATAATAAATTGGGGCCCTTGTCGTCACTATTTTTTGTGGTTTGTGTTTTTTATGCGATGTTAAAGCATCGTTTGATGGATATTTCTCTGGTTATTAATAAGATACTTGCTCGAGTGATCACGATCGCATTCATTTTTATTTTGTATGGTATGGCAATATGGATTTCTGGCCATTATGCGATAGGTTTTGAGTCTAGGACAATTACTATTATTATTGGCTTTTTTGGGATTTTAATTTCAGGTCTTCTTTTTCAGGATATATCAACTTTTATACAAGATAAAACGCGGCAATATTTTTTGAAAGGCCAATTGTCGCATATGAGTATTATTGAACATACGAGTCAATTACTTTCTAAGTGTGTGAACCTAAAGGATATTTCAGGTGTTATATATCGGATCTTTTCTAGTTCATTTGGTGTTTCTTTTATTTACTGGGTTTCTTTATCGGAGGAGGAGACAACGTGTTTATTAGAGTATTCAGAAGATGAAAGCACGTTGTCGCTATTAGAGACAGAGCATGTCTTAATTTCTTATATTCGGGAACGAAAGGAGGTTGTGTTCATAGAGGAAACAGAGGCTCAGGTTAGAGCTTACTTAGAGGAACATTCTATTGAGGTGTGTTTACCTTGTTTAAATGGAGATACGGTTGTTAGTGTTGTTATGTTGGGTAGTAAACTCTCTGGGCAGGGGTACACGAGAGAAGATCTGAATATGCTGAAAGTACTATCCATTCAGATAGGCTCTACTCAGGAACGTGTAAGACCGTTTGAGCTTATCAAGGAAAATTACGAGAGAAGTTTAGAATGGACAGAAAAGTTGTCTCAACAGGTCTCTCTCAGCACCCTTACCCAAGGAATAGCTCATGAGATACGAAATCCAATGGCGATGCTATTATCAAAGTCTGAATGGATAGAAGATAGATTGGATGATCGGGAGGCTATTCATAGTTTTTTAAAGGTAGTGAAGCGTAATATTTTACGCCTTATTAAAATTACGACAACGATGTTGAAGTATGGTGATTTGTCGATAGTTGAAAAAAAAGAAAGCTCTATTAAGGAACTGGTTGAAGATGTTCTGTTATTAACTGAGAGTGAATGCCAAAATCGATCAATTGATATATGTCATGAGAGTACTCAAGATATCTATGTTCAGTGTATTCCTGAACAGTTGAGTCATGCTATTTTGAATATTGTCATTAATGCAATGCAGTCGATAGAGAAAAAAGGTTCAATTCATATTTCATTTTGTGAACAATCATTTTTTGATGATAAGGGGGTTAGTCGATCAGGGGTTTGTTTGTCTATTAAGGATACAGGTTGTGGGATTTCAAACCAAAACATTAAACGTGTCTTTGATCCATTTTTTTCAACTAAACATGAAAATAGTGGCTTAGGGTTATCTCTAGTTTTGAAAATTATGGGAGAACACAATGGGCGTGTTGATATTGAGTCAGAGCCTAATGAAGGGACTCAATTCAAGCTTTTATTACCGAAGCTTTAATGTTGGGGACTCTCTTTCAGGGAGACTATAAGCGATCTTATTTTTGAAGGCGAATTTAGTCTGGGGGGCTCTTTTGTTAGCGTGTTTTCCTTGAGTTCAGGAAAAAAGATATAGACGTCGTTCATCGATAGGGACTTGTTTTGATCGTTTCTCCTATGGAATAAAGCAATCAACAATTCTAGGCGGTGCGAATAAGAGTCTGTTTGATTTTCAAGAATATTAGCAAGTTTGGGGAGAAGTAGTTTGTATTTCTGTTTTTCTGCTGCTTTGGAAACTATATTGAGTAAGGCCTCTTTTAAAAAGGGCTTAATGATATAGTCATAAGCACCGTCTCTAATGGCCTTTATCGCATAAGCCTTATCTGAATAGGCACTAATAATGATAATATCTCTCGTTTCTGATTTAATAAGAGGGAGAATGTCTAGTCCGGATCTATCTGGCAACCCAATATCTAAAAGAACAATACTTATATCAGGGTGTTTGGCCAGAATAGATAGTGCTGTTTTAGCATCTTTCGCGTTATGGACCGTGTAGTTATCAGAAAGAAAATCACACATGCATTCTCGCATGTCGATCTCATCTTCTACAATAAGTAGTTTGCAGTTATTAAGATGTTTTGGAGGAGGGGTAAATTGTTTTTTTATGATAGAACTCAATTTAGCTTCGTTAGGGGTGGTTGTATCTTTATCTGGAAATAGCTCTAGGATATCAGCCGTAGATAGTTTATCTGTTAGTATGACTTTTTCCCAAAATAACTGTTGGTTAATGGCTAATTTAGAGTCTGTTTCTAATGACGTTAGTTGTGATTTATTTAGCATTTGTCTTATTTTTCTGGTAAGGTCAAATTTTTCGAGGGTTCTTTCAATAGTCAGTTGCAACTCTTCCAGCTCTATGGGTTTTTCAACGATATCATAGGCACCACATTTCATGGCCGTTATGATAGTATAGATATCATTACTCTTTGATAAAATAATGATTTCAGAGAAAGGCGAACTTTTTTTGAGTTGTTTAATAAAGGCTAAGCTTGTTTCTTTTTTCGAAATTTCAAAATCAAATAAGATGATTTGAATTAAACGGTCCTGAGTTTCTAGAAATGATGTTGCTTTATCAAGCTCAGGGAATGACTGGAAAGAATAGGTGCGCCCTAACAGTTTTGTTAGGGGGGCTGTTTTTTCTTGGCCAATATGTACAATATTTAACGTATTGTCTATCATAGACGTCCTATTTTATCTTAAAAAATATGTTTTAGGTAAATAAAATCTTTTTTGGTTATTATGTTACTGGTTTTTAGGGAAAATTTTGGAAGTGTCTTTTCTTGATTTTTGCTAATGGGGATAAGTAACAAACTACCTGGTTTAGAAAACTTTTTGGCAAGTTGAATTAGTTTTAGTGGGGGCATAAATGCTTTTGCAGTTATTATATTAGGTGTTTCTCGGTTTGAACAACGTTGATATTCATTTATGTCTTGGTTAATAATATCTAAATTTGTTAAGTTTAGTTTTTCTTTTACCTGAAATAGAAAATTGGTTTTCCGTTTTTTTGATTCAATGGCGATTACTTGGTGTTCAGGACATTGAATGGCGATTATAATGGCGGGAAGACCTGAGCCAGAGCCAAAATCCATAATTGTTTGATGTGTTTTTGGAATTAATGTGCACAGGGTTATGCAGTCATTAATATGGAATGGGAGTTTATCATAGGCTGACCGAGAATAGATATTAGTGGTGGCATTATATTCTTTTAAGGCCTTTATATAGGCCTCTATTTTATCTGTATTCATAGGTGTTTTAGGTAGCTTACAAGAATCATTATATCTGCTGGATTAACACCTGCAATTCGTTTTGCTTCGTAGAGTGTTTTGGGTCTATATTGGTGTAGCTTTTCTCGGCTTTCGGTTTTTAAACCTGTCAGTTTTAGATAGTCAATATGGTTTGGAATGGGTTGTTTTTCAATTCTTTGTACCTTTTCAATTTCTTGTTGTTGTTTTTTGAGGTAGCCTTCATATTTGATCTCTGTAATGGCTTTTTGTGCGATGAGATAGTCTTCAAAGGACATAGATTCAAATAGGGGTAATGACTTTGGATCTATATGAGGGCGTTTTAACAACTGGTAATAGGATATCTTTTCGGGTAAAGAAAGTTTTTGTTTTGTATTTTCGCAGATAGTTGTTTTTTTCCATTGTTTAATATAGGTTTTAATTTGGTTGTTTTGTTGACGTATTAACTGAATCTGGTTTTCTGAAATAAGCCCTAATTCATATCCTTTTTCGGCTAATCTAAAAATAGCATTATCTTGTCTTAAGTAGAGTCTATATTCCGAACGAGAGGTCATCATTCGATAGGGCTCTTTGATTGGCTTGGTAATTAAATCATCAATCATTGTTCCAATGAAACTATTTTCACGAGTTAAATGAAAAGGAGGTGCTTTTTCACAGTATAGAGAGGCGTTGATTCCGGCAATAATTCCTTGGCCGGCTGCTTCTTCATAACCACTGGTTCCGTTAATTTGACCTGCAAGAAAAAGACCTTTAATCTTTTTTGTTTCTAAACTTGGGAGTAGTTGTTCGGGAAAGACAAAGTCATATTCAACAGCGTAACCTTTTTTGAGTATTTCAACCTTTTCTAATCCTTTCATTGTTCGTAACAGTTCTAATTGGGTATCGGCGGGTAATGATGTATTTAATCCCTGGGGGTATATTTCATTTGTGGTTCGGCTTTCAGGTTCAATAAAAATATGATGGCTACTCTTGTCTTTAAATCGCACAATTTTATCTTCAATAGAAGGACAATAGCGTGGGCCAAGCCCCTCTATAACGTTGGTATAAAGAGGGGAGCGATCAAGGTTATTCAGTATGATTTTGTGTGTTTTTTGGTTTGTTTCAGTCAGATAGCAGGGTATTTGGTCTTTATACTTTTCATTGTAGGGTGTTTTAAATGAAAAACTAATAAATTGGTTATCTCCGGGTTGAATGGCTAAAGGGGTAAAGTTAATGGTGTTTCGTTCAAGTCGTGGCGGAGTCCCTGTTTTTAACCGACCTAACTTTAGTCCTATATCGAGTAAATTTTTAGACAGCCCTTCTGCGCTGGGTTCTCCTTGTCGTCCCCCAATAGAAGCGCTTAGCCCAATATGCATCTTTGCTTTAAGAAAGGTCCCTGAGGTAATAACAATTGTTTTTGAATGAACAATTAAACCAGACTTTGTTTTGATACCTTTGACAGTATTATTGTCGATAAGGATGTCTGTTGCACAGTCTTCCACAATCTCTAAATGATCTTGTTTTTCTAAGGTAGCCTTCATATAGCTCGCATACTCATACTTATCGTTTTGTGAACGATAACATTGGACAGCAGGTCCGCGAGATCGGTTTAAGATCTTCATTTGGATATGTGTTTTATCTGCGGCTAAGCCCATTTCGCCGCCTAATGCGTCAATTTCGCTAACAATTTGTCCTTTTGCAGGCCCTCCGATGGACGGGTTACAGGGCATCCAGCCTATTTTGTCTTTACAGAGTGTAAAAACAAGTGTTGAAAACCCTCTTCGTGCACTTGCTAAAGCGGCTTCACAGCCCGCATGTCCTGCGCCAATTACGATAACGTCATATTTAAGTTTAGTGTCCATAATAGTCTTATTTTATTTGCTCGGAATATTATACACTAGATTAAGTTTAAAGTAGAGTCAGGGTATTTAGACCACTAAAAAGGCCCGTCTTTATGTGATGACAGGCCTTTGGTTATCTAAGAGTTTTAGATATATGTGATTAAGAAAGAAACGGAATTCCTGGCATTAACTTGTCCATATTGAATCGGAATCCAACACCATAGGATTCAGTGTATTCATCCACGGTGGTGTAGACACGTTTTATTTTAACGATATAATCCATTGTTCCACCGGTTTTATAGAGAATTTCAGCTTCGGCAACAGGCTTACTCCCATTACTAAAGGCTTGTGTATAGTTAATAACACCTACAGTATTTGAAATTTCCTTCCAGCCTGCAGCTGCCGTTAACATGGGGTCTAGTCCCTCTAGATGCTGATATTCCAATCCAAATTTAACGTAATCATCCATAATAGCGGTTGAAATAGTTCCTAAGTAGCCATTGAAACTAGATGTAGGAAGGTTTGCATTATCAAAACCTAATGCTTCATAGGTATTGTTGAAGTAACCAGGTATAAACCCTGCTTCAAGGATACGGTATTCAAATCGATAATCTACTTGTTGAAATAAGTTTCCTCTAAACCCAGCAGCTGATCCAGCATTTGCATCACTTAGGGTATCATTTTCGTTTAATAGGCGTGCGTGTTCAACATAAAGGGCAAAGAGTTCGCCACCGATGGGAATGCCGATATCAGCAGCAATACCTCTTTTGACTGGAGCTGTGATGGTTGTTGTTCCTCCGTCAGGCGAATAATTCATTCCGTCTGCATCTTGAATAACCGTTGCACCTGCAACAAGAGGTATTCCTAAGTCAAGTTCATAGGAAAGTCGACCAGCAGTGATATTGCTTACCGTCCACATCCCATCTAGACGAACGCCCATGACTTTGGCAAACCCTTTTACGCCGGCTTTTTCGGTGCTGAATTCAGAAGACCCTCCAGAATCAGAGTTGTAATTATCCATTAGTAATCCATAGCCATAATTAACACCTCTAAGTCCACCCCATTCAAATCCCCATTGATCCTTGTGGGTATAGCCTATTCTTCTAAGAACTACAGGGCTTAAATCGGAGAGACTAGGAGAATCACCTTTTAGTGGTACGTATAAATTTAGATCGAGTCCTAGGGCGATTGGGCCAAGATTAAAATCAGGGCTTAATCCAGCTTTTAAGAAAGGGTTTCCGTCTACAAATACAAGACCGGCGCTTGTTTTGCCTCCTTCTTTTTCAAAATCTTCTAAACGGTATTGGACGACAGCATACATAGATGTCGTTGTAATTAACATAACCAGAAAGAAATTTACTGCTTGTTTGTATAGCGTCATGAGGACCCCTTTCATAGGTGTTTTAAGATATAAGTTAGTATATCAAGTCTTTTATTGGAAAGAAAGCGGTTCGTCTGAGCCACATTCTTTTTTTTGTTTGGCAATTTCGTTTTGAATGTCTTTTTCACGTTGTTTTCTTGCAAAAGAGATTGTGGCAATTTCGTCTAAAAACTTATTGTCTTCTTTTACCATTATTTTACGCCATTCATCTCTTTTCTCTTCTTTGTTAATTTCCATGATGCGTCGGTCTTGTACTTTTTTTACAAGCTCAACGCGTTCTTCTTCTGTTTTTTCTTGTGCTTTGTCTACGACAACCTTTTGGTCTTCGACCTGTTTTTTGACGACATCGAGATGACCTTTACGCTGCTGGACTTCTTGAAAATCTATGGTTTGTCCTGCCCCTAATTTAGTTCTTAGTTCGCCATATTTTTCATTTTGAAAATCTTTAAGTTCTTTTTCTTTTTGTTCTTCTTCTTCTTGTTTTGCTTTAGCTTCTTTAAATTTTTCTTTTTGTTGGTTTTCGTAGATATGGCGTACTTTTAAAACAGATTCTAATTGGTATTCAAATCGTTTGCTTTTTTTTGGTTTACTCATCGAAACATAGTCGTGAGCATATTGACGCTTTCCTCAAAGGTGATATTTTCGTCTGTTCGTTGTTTCAAAAATGTATTTACGGCATCTATATTATCGACAGCATAATCAATTTTCGGATTACTTCCTTTGACATAAGCTCCTATATTAATGAGGTCTTCAGCCTCTTGGTATTTGGCTAACACTTCTCTTAATTGACCGGCGGCTTTTTTATGTTCTTCAGTTGCAATACTATTCATTAATCGACTTACACTGTGCCCTACATCAAGACATGGATAGTGATTTTTTGCGGCTAAGTCTCGGCTAAGAACAAAATGGCCATCAAGAATACCTCGCGCGGCATCTGCGATAGGTTCATCCATGTCGCCACCGTCTACTAAGATTGTATAGATCGCTGTTATAGATCCTTTGGTTGACGTCCCTGCTCGTTCCATTAAGCGAGGTAACATGGCAAAGACAGAAGGTGTATACCCTTTGGTTGTGGGCGGTTCGCCACAGGCAAGGCCAATTTCGCGTTGCGCCATGGCAAATCGTGTGACAGAGTCCATCATAAATAGTACATTCTTTCCTTGGTCTCTAAAGTATTCTGCAACTGAGGTGCCTACTTGTGCCGCTCTTAGACGAATAATAGGAGGTACGTCAGATGTGGCACAAATGATTACAGACTTTTTTAGCCCTTCTTCTCCAAGGGATTCTTCAATAAAGTCCTTTACCTCACGGCCCCGTTCGCCAACAAGCGTAAAAACGTTTACTTCTGCAATACAGTTTCGAGCAAGCATGCCCATCAAGGTGCTTTTCCCTACCCCGGAACCTGCGAAAATACCGACACGCTGTCCCTGACCAATGGTTAGTAGTCCATCTATCGATTTAACACCCATTTTAAGGGTGTCTTTGATAACGGGTCTCATGACTGGATCTGGGGGGTCATTATCGACGCCATATTCTTCCTCTGTCTCTACTGGGCCAAGGCCATCCATGACTCGGCCGAGGCCATTGAGAACACGGCCCAACATTTTTGGACCTACTTTAACAGTCAAGGGTTTTCCAGATGCATAGATTTTACTTCCTGGCTTAATACCGTTCATACTCC
>CAZIOF010000164.1:0-6326 GCA_964540745.1 uncultured Candidatus Marinamargulisbacteria bacterium | reverse complement strand
AGAAAACACCATAACCACAATGGGAGATAATATTGAATCCATAACAGAAAAAATGGTGCAGATTCTCTCGAAAACATTAAATTACACAACAATTGCCTTAACACCCGATCTGTATCAAGAAACACTAAAGGTCATCCATCTTATTCTTGTTGACCTGGATAAAGTACTCGTCGTTATTCTCAACTCAGTAGGTGTAAACCAAGAGTTTTTACTCAACATCACCGATCGAATCGATCAAAGCGATCTCAACAGAATGTCTACCTATTTGACGGAAAAGTTAAAAGGAGAATCCATCACAACATTAAACGACACCCTCCTTAAACAGGCCGTAAGCCTTATGCCCCAATTCAAGGCTATTCTTAATACCCTGCATAAGGAAGTAGAGACCCTAACTGAAAAGCAAGAACAACGTCTCCTTTTTAAAGGGGCTTCTAAAATGTTAAAATTACCCGAATTCAAAGATATTGAGTTAACGAAACGCGTCTTATCCGGCCTTGAAGAAACTAAATTAATGACACAGATCTTAAAAGAATACCTGGCAAAGAACAAAGGAAACGTCATGATTGGAACGGAAATACAAAATAAAAATCTAGAAGACTGTAGCATTGTCATTTCGCCAGTAAATACTGAAAATCCGTTACTCGGTTCTATTGGGCTACTAGGACCCAAAAGAATGCCTTATAACTATCTCGTCCCATTGATAAAATCCATTTCAAAAAAAGTACACGCTGCATCCATAAATCAGGATTAACAAAGGAGATCCAATGAAAAAAACAACCAAAAGAAAAGAAACAAAACGTCCTGATAACGATCCCCCCATATCAGAAAAAAATGACACTGAAAACAAACAACCTGTAGAGGATGTATCCAAAACAGAAGACCCCTCATCATCCACAAAAGGAGAACAAGCCCCCTCGGCTAACAATGGAATTGACACGCTCAATGAGCGAATAAAAGAACTAGAAAACGCGTTAGCCCAACAGGCCCCACAAGTCCAAGAAGAAATAGATAAAGCACTCCGTGCCTTAGCCGAAATGGAAATTTACAAAAAAAGAAGCGATCAAGAGCTTTCCAATTTCAAAAAATACGCCGCTGAACAGTTAATAACTGAGTTTCTACCCATTATGGATAGTTTTGACAACGCCTGTTCACATGCAGAGAAAAAAGACAATTCATCTGAAGATATTATCAATGGGTTCACACTCATTCAAAAACAACTTTACCAAGTCTTTGAAAAACTAAGTATCAAAAAAATAGAGGCACTCAACCAACCCTTTGATCCCAATCTTCATCAAGCTATATCACAAATAGAAAAAGACAATACAAAAGAAGATACCGTGATACAAGAAATTCAAGCTGGCTATATGCTACACGATAGAGTCATTCGACCAGCAATGGTTGTCATAAGTAAATAAACATAGTTAAATAAAATTTCAAATTAAAAGGAGACTAAATTATGTCTAAAAAAACAAGTAATAAAATCATAGGAATCGATTTAGGAACAACAAACTCATGTGTATCTGTTATGGAAGGGAAAGATGCTAAAGTCATAACAAACGCTGAAGGATCACGAACAACACCTTCCGTTGTAGCATTTGGTAAAGATAACGAACGATTAGTAGGACAACCTGCAAAACGTCAATCTGTAACAAACCCAGAGCATACTTATTTCTCTGTAAAGAGTTTAGTAGGTCGGCGACTAGCCGAAATTAAAAAGGACCTCCCCTACAAATTAACAGAACGTAAAGATGGCATGGTTGTCATTAAAGGACGAAAAGAAGACCATACGCCACCTGAAGTATCTGCAATGGTCCTCCAAAAAATCAAACAAGATGCTGAAGCTTATCTTGGAGAAGACGTAACAAAAGCCGTTATCACCGTACCGGCCTATTTCAATGACAGCCAACGAAAAGCAACAAAAGACGCAGGGGAGATTGCAGGATTAGAAGTTCTTAGAATCATCAACGAACCTACAGCTGCCGCACTTGCTTATGGACTTGATAAAAAGAACGATCAAAAAATTGCCGTCTACGATTTTGGTGGTGGCACCTTTGACATCTCAATATTAGAGATTGGTGATGGCGTTTTTGAAGTAAAATCAACAAATGGTGATACAACCCTAGGTGGCGATGACATCGATCAACTCGTTATTGACTGGCTTGTTTCCGAATTCAAAAAAGACCAAGGCATTGATTTAAGTAAAGATCTAATGGCACTGCAACGTCTTAAAGAAGCGGCCGAAAAAGCAAAGATTGAATTATCATCAACAACATCTACCGATATTAACCTCCCTTTCATCACCGCAGACAACGCAGGCCCTAAACACCTTAATGTCCAACTTACACGGGCAAAGTTCGAACAAATGATTGCGCCTCTTATTAAGCGTTCCCTAGACCCTTGCCAAAAAGCGTTAGATGATGCGGATATTTCAGTAAACGAGATTCATGAAGTTATTTTAGTAGGTGGAACGACACGTACACCTGCTATCCAAGAAGCCGTAAAAGAGTTTTTTAATAAAGAACCACACCAAGGTGTAAACCCAGACGAAGTTGTTGCAGTGGGAGCCGCTATTCAAGGTGGGGTTTTATCCGGTGATGTAAAAGATGTGGTGTTACTTGACGTTACACCACTTTCACTCGGAATCGAAACATTAGGTGGTGTCTGTACACGTTTAATTGAACGCAATACAACCATCCCAACATCAAAGTCTCAAGTATTTTCTACCGCAGCAGATAATCAACCCAGTGTAGAAGTACATGTACTACAAGGCGAACGTGAAATGGCGGCCGGCAACCGTTCACTAGGACGCTTTATTCTAGAAGGTATTGCTCCAGCACCTAGAGGCATTCCACAAGTCGAAGTCTCTTTCGATATTGATGCTAACGGAATTCTACATGTAAAAGCCACTGATAAAGGGACAGGCTAAGAACAAAAGATTACAATTACTGCCTCATCGGGTCTATCTGACGAAGACATCGAAAAAATGAAGCAGGACGCTGAAACTCACGCAGAGGAAGATAAGAAGAAAAAAGAACTTGTTGATACACAAAACCAAGCATCGTCACTCATCTACTCTACAGAAAAACTATTAGAAGACAATAAAGAAAAAGTCAGTGATGAAAATAAAGAAAAAGTTAAAGAACCACTAGAAGCACTAAAAAAAGAAAGTACTAGTGACAACACAGAAGCCATTAAAGAAGCCCTTGATACATTACAAAAAGTTGTCCACGAAATTAGTGAAGAGCTCTATAAAGCCGGCGCAGAAAAAGAAGCAGAATCTGCTAACCCTCAAGATGAAGCCCAAGCTGAAGCAGAGGAATCAAAAAAAGATGACGCAAAGGTTGTAGATGCAGAATACACTGAAACCGAAGGAAAATAACTAGGAGAAAACCTCCAAGGGTAGAAACAATTATGAGTAACGATTTATATCAGACATTAGGGTTGGATAAGAATGCGTCAGAAGCTGACATTAAGAAGGCTTACAGACGTAAGGCCCGTGAATATCACCCTGACGTCAATAAAGAAGCCGGGGCTGAAGACCGATTCAAAGAAATCCAGAAAGCCTACGGGATCCTGTCTGACCCTCAAAAAAAGATGCAATACGATCAATTCGGCGTTACCGACGACTCGCCTAGACAAGGTGGATTTGGTGGCGCTGGAGGATTTGAATCTGGTGGGTTCTCTGATGCATTTGAAGACATTTTCGATGTCTTCTTTGGTGGAAGAGGAGGACAAGCCCAAGGACAATCGCAAGGTCCACGACAAGGAGACGACTTGCGCTATGATCTAGAGCTTTCACTAGAAGAAGTCTATTCCGGTACAAAAAAAGAAATTACTATCTTCCATTTAGCCCATTGCTCTAGCTGTAAAGGAAGTTGTTGTGAAAAAGGGTCTTCAAAGGAAACATGCCAACAATGCAGAGGAACAGGACAAGTCAGAGTCGTGCAAAAAACGCTTCTTGGCAGCTTTTCTCAGGTAAGTGTTTGCCCCAAATGCAGCGGCGCTGGTCAATCCATTAAATCACCTTGCAGAAGCTGTTCAGGACGCGGCGTCGAAAAGCAAAAAAAGAATATTACTGTTTCAATTCCAAAAGGGGTTGAAAAAGGAACTCGATTACGTATTTCCGGAGAAGGCAACCAGGGTGAAAAAGGCGGCGGTAGCGGCGATTTATACGTCTTCGTCTCCATCAAAGAACATAAGTACTTTCACAGAGAAGGAAACGACCTCTTTTTAGATATTGAAATCCCTTTTATAAAAGCCGTGTTAGGTGCATCTGTAGACGTCCCTATCATCGATGGTTCAGCCACAATTTCAATCCCAGCAGGCACACAACCAGACACCGTTTTCAAGCTCTCAAAAAAAGGGATCCCCAATATCAGGGGCTTTGGCTCAGGGGATCTCTATGTCAAAACAAAAATGAGTTTCCCAACAAAATTAACCAGTAAAGAAAAATCTCTTCTAACTGAATTTGCATCCATAAGTGGACAAGACAAAAAGAAAAAAGATGCCTTTGCCTACGTAAAGTCCCATCACGGGTAATCCCAAAGCATAACCTAACTCTTCAAAAACAATTAAACCCTCATGTAGTGAGGGTTTAATTGAAGTCTTCAGAAATAACCTTGTCACTGTCGCCAAATACCTAATCTTTACAATTTACCAACGGCTTTATTTTGGGGTATTTATCATGTCACAACAGTCCCAACATGCACGGCGTTAAACACCACAATCGGGCACTCAATTGAACCGATGTAAGAAGCTATTGAAAAATAGAACAAATGACACAGATTAGTTAGTTCTCCAACAGCTCTATTTTGGGGCAGTCTCAAGCACCGAAGAATCGAGTGTAAGGTGTCCTTTTAAATAGGTCTGATAAAAAGTCGTATAATAAGACTTCAACTCAGAAATAAGCTCGCGATCCCCTTCTGAAAAAGAATCCTTATACAAACGCTTCATCGCATCCTCAAAAGAGACAAAGTAAGCAACATCACGATAAAGATCTCCTGTCATATACCTAGGCAACACATAACGCAGCGAATGTTTGAGTTCAGGTTCTGGATGATAGTTTAAATAGACTCGATTAAACAATTGCAATAAATATCTATCTTTTTGATTCGTAATTTTGGGACGTAACTCGTTCACAATATCCCCATAACTATTAGGATCAGCCAACAACCTCTCCACTAAATAATGGAGTGCATCTATCCGTTCAAACCCCAAGGCATGAATTTGATAATCAATATCCCAGTCCTTTTCTGTCAACTGAAAATAAACGTCCCGCGATAACGTCGCTAAAAAGTCATTCTGTTGAACTGCCTGGACAACAGACTCCCATTGCGATGAATCATCTGCCACAAATGGCTCCAACACCAAAAAGTGCTTATTTGGATTAATATAGGTTATACAAGACAGTACCTGTTGCCGATCGTTGGGTTCCGATAACATATTATATTTTTCTAAATCAATCAGTAAACGATCTTTGCGCGTTTCAGTCAGTTGAAGCCAATAGCGATATCTATAGTGTTGAGGAAACTCCTCCCCTTTCGGATAATGAGGGACTCGCTGTTTAGCACATTTAAATTGTCCTTTTATAGTTTGAAAAGGAGAGATATCTATCGATTTAAAATCAGCAAAAGAAACGGAATAAGTAGATGCTAAAGTCTTCACTAATTCAATAGTGAGCATAACATCATCACGCGCGCCATGTGATTGAGTCGTCTCTAAAACCCCAAATGCAGTAGCCGTAGCTTCTAAGGTAAAGGCATAATAAGCGCTATCCGACGTCTCTTTGAGGGTCCAAGGAAACCGATCTGAAAACTGAAACGCACAAGACTGAACAAAATGCAGGACATCTCGATTAGATAAACGCCCACTGAAATAAGGATTAATCCCATATCTAATAAACAAATTTCGTAAAAAGTTAAGATCAAATCGATTAGAATTAAAACCAACTAATGTACAAGACGGAAAGGTCTGCACACATTGGGTCAAAAATCGGTTAATAAGGTGTGCCGCTTCATATTCAGAAGGCGCGGAATCTTGAAGTCCATCAAGGGATAAGCGATTAATCAAAATAGCATCAATATCCGGGACTTGTGTACGATTCAAACGAATAGTCCCCACACATTCATCAAGGATATTAAACTGTGGGTCAACAACAACAAAAGCGTAAGACTAAATTTGCCCCAATAGCTCACGGGAAGAGGTTTCAAAATCATAAAAGATAAATGTTTGACCGGACATCATGTGATATTCTATCCTTTTTATAACAGTTAAGTAAGTCCACGTAGCTAAGTTGGATAGAGCGTCGGATTCCTACTCAGAAGGAC
>CAZIOF010000163.1:0-42013 GCA_964540745.1 uncultured Candidatus Marinamargulisbacteria bacterium | reverse complement strand
CCTGATATTTCTTTAGAGGGAAGTGGGTTGTATATTCCTTCTACATTGCAATCTTGGGATAGGGGTGGGGACTCTTTGATTGCGGGTGTTAGCTCATTTGGGGCAGGTGGGTCTAATGCCCATGTTATTGTAGAACAAGCGCCACAACATCGTTCTGGTCCTGTTCAACAGACTGTTGATTTGTGGTTTGTTCTGTCTGCCTTTAGTGAGGCGTCTCTTCAGCGGTTAATCCTCTCTTATCGTGACTTTTTTTGGGGTAAAGAGTGGTCTTATGAACAGCTTTTGTCCCTTTGTTATACCTTACAGACAGGACGGGAGCCTATGGCTTGGCGGTATGCAGTTCCTGTTGAAACTACGGCTCAGTTATTGATGTCTTTAAATCGAGACATTCAGTCTTTCCAAGAAGGAGGCCCGCGTCCCTATAAATGTATTGATGATTGTTGCGAAGAAGGAGGAGAAGAGGCGCCGTTATTGGGTGTTAAATGGATGCGTGGGGAGGAGGTTTCCTGGGCGACAATATACTCTTTTTCGGTGCCTATGATGCAGGGACTCCCTCTTTATTCATTTGATAAACAATGGCTTCCTTTTTCAGCGAGGCCGTATACAGGGCCTGAGATAGCTGTTTCGGTTTCAAAGAAAGAGAGATTGTCTTCTAGCATTCCTCTAACGAGTACGGAAAAGTACTGGGAAGTTTGTGATAGCCCTTCTGTTTTAAGAACTGATAATTATTACCTTTTATTACTTTGTCCAGAGCAAGAGGACCAGATTTCAAACTGGAAGGACACCCACCCATATCTTGTTCCTCTTTTTCATACAGAACAACAAGAGTCTCGTTTTGGATTTAATTTTTATGATCGGGAGGGTGTTGATTCCTTTTTTGAACAGTTACGTGTGGAGTATCCGGGTATTTTGGGTCTGATTGATATTTCTGATTGTGTTATTTACGAGGGTCAGGATCCCTTGCGTGAATCTTTAGGTAAATGGCGTTTTTTTCAACTGTATACGCAGTTTTATGGTGCTGAACAGGGGATTATTCATGTCACTTATCAAACTGTGTTTCCACAGTCAGAACGTTCAGGAACACTTCATGGGGCCTTGACTGCCAGTCTTCTTCTTTCTTTGTCGCGGGAATATAACTATCCCTATAAAACAATTTCTATTGATACTCATGAGGTTAATACGCCTGACCGTTGGTTTGGTGAATTATCGACCATGGCTGATGGTCCTGAGATTTGTTATGACAAGGGTTTTAGGTTTCGATCGTCTTGGAGGCCTATTAACTTGGGGGGCGCTGAATCTGTTCATTATTCTTCTGAATGTGTGGTTGTGACGGGGTTTACTGGAGGGATTGGATTAGCACTTATCCGATATTTGGTTACGAAAGGTGTAAAGACATTTATTGGTATTTCTTCAACAGAACCTACGCCTGAACAGTCAGAACGATATGGATCCTATCAAGATCTATGCGGCTATCTTGACGAAAATGGGTGTGAGTATTCCTTTCATTGGGTCCCTCTTGAAGATAAGGACAGGATGAATGAGGTTAGTCATAGTATCCATCGGTTGGGGCCGGTTAGACGTGTGTATCACTGTGCCGCCCGAACACTTTCTAATAAGACTCATTGGCAGGACAAGAAACTTTCAGATATTCAACATATTTATGCACCTAAAGTACAAGGAACGAGTCATTTATGGGAGTTGGTCAAGGACCAGCCTTTAGTGTTGTTTCTGTGTTTTTCGTCTATAGCAGCGATTGCACCTGCTTTAGGAAAAAGTGACTATGGGATGGCCAATATTTGGTTAGATTATTTTTCACGCCATCACTATTGTAATGGGAGCCCTGTTAAAACGATTAATTGGGGCCTTTGGGATGTGGGATTGGGGCAGCTCTTTTTAAGTGAAAAGTATCGACGTAGTATGGAACATTTAGGGGTTGAGCCTTTTTCAATAGAAGAAGGTTTTGATACGATTGAAAGGATTGAGGCGTCTTCTCTCTCTCAGGTAGGTGTTATCAAGGGGCATTTACAAACGTTATCTCGGATGGGGGTTATACGCTCTTTTTCTAGTAATGGTAATCGTGGTTTTACACGTGATATGTCGGGGGTGCAACAGCGTGCTTTTGAGGGATTATTGACCTTGGCTACCTATTGTCATCACCACTTGCTGATCTTTTATCAAAGACAAGGTCTTTTTGTGTCGGAGATGCAGGCTTATACCGAAGGACAAGTTTGTGAACATTTAGGCGTTATTCCTAAATATCATTCATTTATACGGTGTCAGTTGTCCTGTCTTGAGCAAGCAGGGATCTTACACCGGGATGGCGAGACATATTGTTTGTCTTCGACTTTACCAGAAACAGATATACAGGGTGTGATTGGAACGTTGAAAAGGATTCAATTGGGGGGCTATATCCGATTGTTGGATCATTGTATATCTCATTATTCTGATGTGTTAAGGGGTGTTATCTCTGGTTCAATGGCACTTTTTTCTGAAGGTAAACTGGATCTTGTTGAGGGCCTTTATCGAGATAATCCTATAGCCGATTATTATAATCAGTTAACAGCTAAGGTTTTTACTGAGGTTGTTTCTCAGAAGAAAGGCTCTCTTTGTATTTTAGAAATAGGTGCAGGAACAGGGAGTACCACCGGATTCCTTTTGAAAAATTTGCCTTCTGAAAACGTTCATTTTATATTTTCTGATGTATCAAGAAAATTTTTAATGGAGGCTGAAAAGCGTTGGGGGCAGCGTTATCCAAGGCTGTCGTATCAGATTATTGATATTGAACGGCCTCTCATTTCTCAAGGGATAGACCCTGCTAGCGTGGATATTATTGTTGGGACGAACGTGGTGCATGTGGTTCCGGATATTCAAGGAGCACTGGAACATTTAACCCAGGTATTGAAACCTGGAGGCACGTTAATTTTAAATGAGATCGTTTCTGTTTCTGAATTTTCCACGTTAACATTTGGCCTTACAGATGGTTGGTGGGCCTATAAGGATTCGGAGATTCGGTTATCTCTGTCACCGTTGTTGTCCTCTCAAAGTTGGTGTGATTGTCTTTCGAAAGCAGGGTTTGTGTCCTCTGTTGTTGATGGGGTTTATCATGATTATGCGCATCATCAGGCAGTTATATCAGCTCAGGTAGCTGTAGATAAAGAGGATCTCCCTTTATTGACAGAAACGCCTGATACTTTAGAGAAAATGGAATGCGATGATTGTTCTCTTGATCGAGTGTTTCTTCAACAGGCTATTTGTGAAGAGCTGAAAATATCTTCGATTGACTTAGATAAGCCTTTTCGTGATTATGGGCTGGACTCTATTTTAATGATGGGTATTTTAGTACGTTTAGAAGAGCGTTTTGGGTCGTTACCTAAATCACTTTTTTATGATTATCCTACTTTAAATGACGTTATAGGGTATTTTAAAAGGGAGGTTCTTATAGATAAAGAGCTCTCTGATAATACAGACGCTTCGATTTATATTGATGAGGACATTGAAACCCCCAATGAAACCCCCAATGAACCCCCTAATGAAACCCCTAATGAAACCGTTGCTATTATTGGGTATTTTGGGTCCTTCCCAGGCGCAGAAAGCCCAGATGATTTTTGGACACTGTTGAAAGAAACGCGCTCAGGGCTTTCGGTTTATGAGGGGGATCGTGTGGATCAGTCGGGGTTGGGGTTATCGTCACCTCTTCGTATAGGACAGTTACCAGAGGCCGTTGTTAAACAGATAGTGGTGCCTCCTGATCAGGATATTCGTGAGGCCTATCTTCATTATTGGCTTGAACACGCTATTTTAGAGATGGGGCTGGATAAACAGTCATTCATTCAAACCTATAAAGATAAGCGAGTCGGTATTTATGTAGGGGCAACAGGCCCCTCACCTATTGCCTATTCCTTGGCAAATAGGCTTTCGTTTACCTTTAACTTGTCGGGCCCGAGCTTAGTGCTTGATACGGCCTGTAGTTCAGCGATTTCTGCTTTGGATCTCGCTTATAAAGCACTTGTGAATGATGATGTTGATTTAGCCATAGTGGGGGCGATTAATCTGTTCCATTATTCTGAGCATTTTGAATCCTTAAAGAGAGCGTCTGTTTTATCGAAGACCCAAACTATGGCGCCGTTTACAGAGTTTGGAGACGGGTGTGTCATGGGTGAGGGTGGTGGGGTTTTGATTTTAAAAGGGTATAAGAGGGCAATTCGTGATGGAGATCCTGTTCGGAGTAAACTATTGAATTGTGTTCAAGTGTCTGTGGGTAATATTGCCCAATACCCGTTTGTGGATCCTCATGCATTGACACAAGTGTTACAGAACGCATATCACCAACGATGTTCTGCTCAAACAATCGGGTGTCTTGACTTACATGCCTCTTCATTTCCGTTTAGTGATAGTGTGGAACTGGAAGCGGTGTCATCGTATTTTGGGACAGGTATTTTGGTAGGGACGGTTAAACCTCTTATAGGACATTTAGAGGCAGCTTCTGGTATTGCCAGTTTATTTAAAGTGATGATGCAGTTGGAGCGTCAGGAAAAATTACCGTCCTGTATTGACGATAACTCAGGGGTTTTTAAGGCGATTAGTTCACAGGTAACCCTCTGTAAAGACATCACGCATTGGTCTTTAGGGTCTACTTCGCGACGTGGCGCGCTTACAATTTTAGGGGCAGGAAATGTTTATTCTCATGTTATTTTGGAAGAAGCGTCTTCAGACCGTTTAATAGTTTCTGAGAAACATCAAGTACGGATTACGGCCTCTTCTGGAGAGACTTTTGGATTATCCTCTGATTCCGATAACGATATTTCTGAGATGGCTAGTCATTGTCTTTCTTTTCTTGAGCAGCGACTGGGTTCCTCATCTCAGTCTGTAACGATTGATACGTCTTTAGTTGAGCTGTCTTCTTCTTCTGTGATTCTTATTGAGCTGTATACGTTTATAAATGATACTTACGATGTGGGATTAACGATGTCTTCCTTGATGGAATGTCGTCACATGCGTGACGTGGGGGCCCTTATTTATGCGAGGCTAAAAAAAGAAGAAGAGGATAAGGTACACATATGACAATACTTAAATTATTTAACCGTATTACTCTTTATCGTTTATTAAACACTGTTATTTTAACGGCATTGTTTTGTCTGGCCTATTCTTGGAAACCTCTGTTTTATAGTAATCAAAATCATTATTTTCTGCACGGTATGGCACAGGCGGGTTATGGTTTTTTAGCTAATGATTGGATTGTTAAAGTAAGCGAAGCTATGCCCATATTTACGGGCATTACGTTTCTTACATTCACCTATTTATCTTCGATATGGTTTTACATCTACTGGTTATGTTTGGTAGGTGTTTATATTCATTCGTTACTTGGGATTAGTTGTTTTCTATCGGGAATAAACTATGGTAGTACATTGTATTATGTCCTTTTTTCCTTGCTGACCTTTTTTCATTCTCGTTTTCTTTATGATTTTTTTAATAAGGGGCTTGATCTTTTCCCAGGGTTTCAGGCTTATTTTAATGAAGGGGCGTCTTTTCTTCATTGGGGCGTGGCTAATCAATATGTGATGAATACGTATTTTCAGCCCAGTTTGTTCGGTGTATTTTTATTTCTTGGGATATGGTTTTGGATAAAGGGGCAAAGAAAGTTATCGTATTTATGTGATTTTGTTGCCGTTTTTCTTCATTTTGGCTTGTTTTTTGTCGTGTTTTGTATTGTTGGATTCAAAATTGTATCTGTGTATAAAGAAAGGCTCTCTCAGTATCGCCTCTTTCTTTTATTCAATCTTTTAGGTGTGATTATGAGTTCGATTCTTTATGTCGTATCGTGGGGAAGTTCTTTTGGGCCTTATTTATTATTTTTACCCACCATTATAGGGATTGCAGGTCTCGTTCTTATAGGGATGCTATGGCTTTGTTATCAAACAAAACCGTATTTTAAAGCACTTTTTCTTACCTTTACAGTTAACGGGGCTCTCTTTGCTTATTATTTAATCCAATTTTTTTCTCATCCGCTTCGTTCAAAACTATTACCGGCACACGACTATTTTATTAAAACCATGTATGCGTTTCATACGGACCCGATGGTTTGGTTTAATGGCAGTGTTCTTTTCCAATTGATAATGGTTATTACGGCGGCATGTTTAGTACGTCAGGGGTTTATCAAACGCCTTTTTTGGTTTGGTCTCGTTATTATTATAGGGCTATCTTTTATGGCCTTAGTGGCGTCTTCTTTAGAGAATCTGTTTTTCAATGAGTTAATGCCTTGGCGTCTTTCAGTAGTGATGGTTCCCCTTGCGTTAGTTGTTTTATTATCTTGGATTATTGAAAGGTTGAAACCTGCTTCTCATTATATAGCTGTTCCGTTTGTAGGGGCTTTTCTTATTGTGCTTACAGTGTTTTGGGGAGTCGATTATACGAGGTCTGATTTTCGTGAGAAAAATGGTTCTAGATTGCACCGTATTATGGAGTGGGCTAAATTATCACGTCAATCTGGACAGGTTTATGTGATCCCCCCTAATATTATTGATTTTCGTTTGACAACAGGGGTTCCCATTTTAGTTGGGACAAAGATCCCTGCCAATAAGTTTCAAAAAGATAATGATTATTTTGGAGAATGGAAACAACGGTTAACAGTGGTCATTGCATTTTATTCTCAGACAACAGCCACATTAACGGTTTTAAAGGATTTATGTGAGTATGAGGTCTCTCATTTATTAATCCAGTCGCCTCACCCACTTATAGACATATTAAAAGCGTATACATTACATCATGTTCTAGATTGGCGTGTGATAGATTTACATGCTATTCGAAAGGATCTATTTAGTAGTGGATAGGTTTTAGTGTGATAAAGAGGCGCTTTCTAATAATCTTAAACTGATATCGCTAACGGATCTTTTTTTCCAGTCGTTTAGTGGCGACATTTTTGCCCACTGATTAAATGCTGCTATTGCTGGGCTGCTATGAATTTGGAAGTTCAATTTTTCTTTTTCCATACCCTTAATGGCGTACTGAGAAGAGTTTCTAAAGTATGTTTTGAAGATAAGGGCCATTTTTCTTTTTGAGTGTAGCGTATGGGAGTGATTATTATGGTTCTTTTTTAGGGAGTAACGTTCTATTTCCTCCCATACTGTTGTTAAAGGCGCCTGGAAATAGTCATTTTCTAAACGAGCCTTAACAGAAGATGGAATGTCTTCGATATTGTTATAGTGTTGATAGAGTTGATAAAGATGGTTTGCACGAACAGGAAATAAGATCCCTTTTTTATAGACGTGTACTTTTGCCCCTATTTCAAACATGTCACCTGCTGGGGCATAAGAAAAATCTTGAATCGATGCCTCACATAATAATTCTTTTACAAGAGAACTTGTAGCCGCCTCGAGGGTACATTGATTGATGGACCCTGACATCACATAATCTGCGCCTAAAGAAAAGGCGGCGTTGATTGCATGAGGCGTTCCTATCCCACCGCCTAGACCTATAAAGATGTCCTGGGTGTAGTTGTGTTGTGTTTCAATGGTGTTTTTAAATGCATGGAGTGTAGGAAATATGGCTAAAGATAGTCCTTGGCTTGTATGGCCTCCAGAATCACCTTCTATGGTAATGGCATCGGCCATGGGGATTGAGGTGGCTAATGTTGCTTGTTGAGATGAAATGGCACCTTCATTTAGAAGTTCTGTAAGATACTTTTTGGGGGGTGGGGATAAGAACGCTTCCGAAACTTTTGGATGTGATAGTTTAGCAATAATATGATGATGACAGTGGGTTTTATTCCCCACTTTTTCTAATCCTGATACTCGATATTGTACAAGTTCCTTTGTAATGGACATAAAACTGGAGGCTTCGATTAGAGTGATGTTATAACGCAATAAGAGTTGCATTAGTTTCATTTCTTTTTCTGGTTGGTTAAAGTGATGGATATAGTTCACACCCCAAGAGCCAGAGGCCTTTTGTTTAAGCCACTTAATATCAGCTTCGATATCGTTTAAAGGTCGACCGCCAACGCTTAAAAATGAGAGTAATCTATGTTGGGCCATGTTGTGGACGAGTTCTTTTGAGGATATCCCAAGGGCCATTGCCCCAGCGATATAGGGGTGATCGACATTAAATGTCCGACAAAATAGGGTGCTTTTTTTTGTCATTGTAAGACCGAGTATCCCTTGGATTTTTTAGATAGGTAAGTCATTATAGTCTAATTCTACAATCGGGATAATATATGATCAATTTGGATTACCTATCGTTAATTCAGTGATGTTTACTTAATATTGTTTTTAACGTGATTATTTGATGAAGTAGGCTTTCTGATCGTTCTAGTGAACCCTGTCAATATCCTGTGCTAATCGCCTTAGAGGGGATTCCTCTCTAACCTAAAAGTATGATATTATAGGATGGTCATTCCCCTTTTTTTAATTTTAAATAATAAAGTGTATATTATGTCTTTGTTTTCCTCTCTTAATAGTGTTTAGATCTTCTTTGGTTTTTCTTCATGCTTTTTAAAAAATGGATTTTCTGTATGTTCAGTGTTGCTTTAGATCCTAGATGTGGGGACTCTCTTTCAATCATGCGTTTTGTTGTTGTGTTGACTGTTGTTATGAGTCTTTTGTGTTCTGATAGTTCTTTTGGGAATCCTTCTTCTCAACAGCAGGATCCGTTATTTGAAGTGAGCGATGTTCTTCTTGAAAACATATTTGTAAAAGAATGTGATAATGATACCGTTTGTTGGTCGAGTATTCGTAAAATTGAAAACTATGCTGGACAGATCCCGTTATCAGAGAAGGCTGTGATACTTCAAATTGAAGCGATTAAGATACTTGCTTATAGGTTCTGGCGTCACCTATCTTTGGAAACTAATGCCTCCTTTATTTCCGAAGAAGAGATAGATCCTATTTATGATAAACTTTTTGATGAACTGTCTGATTATGATTTGTTTCAAACCGGTTATTTTAATCTGGCATTAACTAATTTTAATCAGACTACGGAAGGGTTTCGAAGTCTTCTTTCTGTTCTTATAGAGGAGATCTTACGCCCTTATAAATCGTCTCAAATTGCGTATGCATTAAAACCGTTTACTAAACAGGCCTTAGTCTATTTTTCAGGAAAAATATCGACGCTTTCAATGTGCCTTACGGTTCTTTCTCAAAAGAGAGCGGAAGTGCTTAATCACCCTAAAGTTATATATTCAGATGCACAGTATGCATATAAGCGTTTATTAGATCTGACCCACGTACAGAGCTACGATAGTAAGGACGATTCTCCGATTGATGATTTGGTAGAGAATGATGCCCTTCCTTTTGTTTTTGATATAACCTCACGCTATATTACTAATAAAATCAACTCTCTTATGTCCTGGAACCGTGTTCAGGATACTAGTGATATTGGACAACCTTTTTCTAAACTTAGTAGTTACTATAATGTGTCGTTCACCAAAGACGCTTTGGATAGTCTTTTGGGGCGGATAGAAGCGATATCTTATTTTATTGCAAGAGGATATTCTCCTAGAGAAAACGCCCCTGTTTTTCGGCCGATACACCGATATGTTTTACATAAGGAACTTTATCAGAATGCAGCGCCTCAAGCGTATCTTTCAACTGGTGTTATTGCGACTGTTTTTGAGTTGTTATTTCCTCGAGTAAGTCATTCTGATGGCGATGTTTCAGTGACGATTTATGATAATGAGCTTAACGATGAGACGCGTATACGGCGCGTATCGGATGTGTATTTAGATGCTATTCGGGATACCATGTTTCATTGGAAGATACTGCAGCGCATATATCAAAAATCAGATATTAAACCTATCGATCCTTTTGCCTTGGAATACTTTTCAGAAAGATTGTCAGAAATGATAGGGATTTATTTAAAAGAATGTGAATTGTATAGTCTAAATTTGGGGATTGATGAAGTCACTGAAGAGACTATGATATCGTTTTTAGACCAGCATTTCTTTTTTTTACCATCATCTACGAAGACGTTAGATACAAGTGATGTTAAAAGAGACTCTGAAGAACACGTTTTTTTGGACTATAATTACCCCCTTTTTCAGGATGTTTCGTCGAGAAGTGGGATCCGGCATTTGATGGTTCCTAATTTTATTAATAAAGAGTTGCTGTTTCTATGTTTTTGGTCTGTTCTTGCTTTGGTTCTTGTTACGGCCATATTCTACATCTGGGGTGGCTATTATTTGCTTGCTTTTAGCGTTTTATTATTATTAGTTTGCTCTACTTTGGCTGTTTTTGATTTAAATAAACAGGAATTTAGTCAACGTACGGTTGGTACAGGGGTTGCGGTTGGCGATTATAATCAAGATGGTTTGCCAGACCTTTTTTTTCCTGGGGTTGGAGGTAATTATTTATACAAAAATGAGGGCGATTTTTCGTTTCATAATTTATCCTACGAGATAGGGATAGATGATACGTTTTATAGAGACTCACGCCAAGCTTTATTTGTAGATATTAATAATGATGGAAGACAAGATCTGTTCATTGTTCATTCACAATCTCCTTCTCAATTGTTTTTGCAGTTGCATAATCAGACCTTTAAGAATATTACGAAGATTTCTGGGATTAAAACGAATGTTGGCGCGCAGACATCGTTATTTTTTGATTATGATGGGAATGGTTTATTAGACCTTTTTATCGGAAACTATGGGAAAGGAAAGCCCTCTACGGATGGCCGTAATGGTATTCCTAATCAGTTATTTAAAAATATGGGACAAGGCGTCTTTAGCGAGGTTACTCATGAGTCAGGCCTCGCTAGTTCGCGATGGACATTAGCTGCTGCGTCTATGGATGTTAATAGTGACGGATGGCAAGACCTTATTGTTGTGAATGATTTTGGTGAAGATCAGCTTTTTATTAATAATAAAGAGGGTAAGTTTGACGAAATGGGGGAACACTATCATTTTAATGACAGGGGGCATGGGATGAACGCCAGTGTGGTTGATGTCAATCATGATGGTAATCTTGATGTTTATGTAACGATGGTTGATATGTATTCAAAAACCGAGGTGCTTAAATTTCCTACACCCCAGGATACCTTTTCGTTAGATGATAGGGTATTAAACACATCTCTATATCTTTCTGGAAATAAGTTGCTTCTTAAGCAAGACGGGGCTCGCTTTACTCCAGACTGGATGTCTTTTGGTCAAGGTGATAAAGGTTGGTGTTGGGGAGCGGCCTTTTTTGATTATGATATGGATGGGGATGAAGATGTTTATTTAGCTAATGGTTGGATTCCTGGGTCTTCTGTTGGTTACCAAAAGGATCACTTTTATATTAAGTATAATGGAGGTTTTTATCGCTATGACAAGGAGTCTCCTCTATTTAAGGCGTCATTGAGTAGAGCTGTTTCTGCGGTTGATTTGTCTAATAAGGGAAAAATGGATCTTGTTGTAACGGACCTTGTTCATGCGCCGTCTATATTTAAGAATTTAAATTTAGCTAATAATAACTGGTTGAAGGTAAAGTTAAGGGGAATAAACCATAATTATTTTGGGGTGGGGTCCAAGGTAACACTTTTTGCGGAGGGATTGCCTATGCAGACTAAGTATGTAACCTGTGGGAGTAATTATTTGTCACAAGAAGATACCACCCTTACCTTTGGAATTAAAAAACATATAAAAGCAGATCGTATAAGGGTTATATGGCCTGGGGGCGAAAAGCAACTTATAGAAGGGCCTTTTACGAAAAATACGACAGTTGTTATTACGGAAAACATCACGGGGATACCGATCAATGGGTAAGTTAAAGGTGTTTAAAGGAGGTGTCTTACTCCTATTTATTGGGATACTGATCCTTTTTTATCTACAAGGCGTTATGAAGAGAAGGGCCTTTTCGTCTGATATGGTTTATCGCCTTAATGAGGTTAGAGGGGAATTAGGAAATGTTCCTGACAGTTTGATTCAGGAGGCTATTAGAACGCGGGTCTCTCAAAAAAACGGTGTTAACTCCCAAGTTGAACAACGTCAATTATCTAAACAATTGGCAGAGCTTTCTCTTTTAAGTGGCGATACAGATGCTGCGATACAAGCATATACGCAGTTATTAAATACGGGGCTGAATGATCTGGGGCCCTTAGCGCGCGCAAGAGAATTTGAAGATATTCATAAACAAATAATAGTTAGTTATATTAGATTGGGAGAACAACTAAACTGCATTCAAAAGCATAATTGTTCCCGTTGTATTTTTCCGATTCGAAATAAGGGGGTATATGAAGAAACCGGATATGCTTCCAAGCTCATTAATGAGTTGAAGATGGCTATTCAACGCTATCCAGAGTATAGAGGGTTGCACTGGTTGTCGACTTTAGCCTGCTCAACTCTAGGATTATCTTCGGATAACCTGCTTAATCAATGGGTAATTCCATATGACTATTTTGAGTCGGGCTATCAGTTGCCTCAGTTTTCCGATATAGCACCTAAGCTTAACCTTAACGAGCTAGGCTTAGCAGGAGGAAGCATTCTTGATGATTTAGATGGTGATGGCTACCTTGATATCATGGTCTCGTCTTACGGTTTAGATGACCAGTTACGATTTTATAAGAATGATGGGAAAGGGGGCTTTATTGATAAGACAAATGAGGCTGGTCTTTTAGGAATTACGGGTGGGCTCAATATGATTCATGCTGATTATGATAATGATGGACTGGCTGATATTTTTGTATTACGCGGTGGTTGGTTTAGACGATATGGAAAACAACCTAATTCCTTATTGAAAAATTTAGGCGGTGGGCGATTTAGAGATGTAACGGTTGCGTCTGGATTGCTGCAATATATACCGACTCAAACTGCGGCTTGGGGAGATTTTGATAGAGATGGTTTTTTAGATCTTTTTATAGGGAATGAATCTAATAAAGATTCAGAATACCCTTGTGATCTTTATCGTAATAATCAAGACGGAACGTTTACAAACGTAGCTCATGAGTATGGGGTCTCAGTTACAGGCTTTGTAAAGGGGGTTGTTTGGGGTGATTATGATAATGATGGATGGCCAGATCTTTATATATCAAGACATCAAGAAGATAATATTCTTTTTCGAAATGAAGGTGTTGGGAATCGATTTCGTGATGTGACCAAGGAGGCAGGCGTTGCGGGACCTACTGCTAGTTTTTCGGTTTGGTTTTGGGATTATAATAATGATGGTTTGATGGATATTTTTGTTGCAAATTATGAAATAGCCTTAGACTATCCCTCATTAATCGCGGAACTTTATCAAAATCCAAATGTTGCATATGAAAGGCCTTGTTTATATAAAAACAATGGTGATGGTACGTTTACAGATATAACGGCTGATTCTGGGGTAGATGGCTTGCTATTAGTTATGGGGTGTAACTTTGGAGATTTGGATAATGATGGTTATTTAGATGCTTATTTTGGGACAGGAGCACCTGATTTAAGTGCGCTATTGCCTAACAAAATGTATAGAAATACAGGCGGGGTATTTTTTCAGGATGTGACGACTTCAGGTGGATTTGGTCATTTACAAAAAGGCCATGGGATTTCTTGGGGTGACTTTGATAATGATGGTGACCAAGATATCTTGACTGTTATGGGTGGTTGGTACCCTACAGATGTTTTTCCAAACGTTTTTTATGAAAATCCAGGTAATGATATGAATTGGGTTACGCTTAAGTTGCAGGGTACTGATTCTAATAGGTTGGCTATTGGTGCAAGGATTAATATCCTTATAGAGGAACATGGAAAACAACGCAATATTTATAGAACGGTGGGGACAGGGGGTAGCTTTGGAAGTAATAGTTTACAGCAAGAAATAGGTTTAGGATATGCAAAGAAAATTAACAATATTCAGATTTATTGGCCGTCTGGACGTGTCCAAAATTTTGAGAACTTAGGGGTGAATAGTCGTTACTATATTGAAGAATCGGGGGCTTGTCTAATCGATAGGGACTATCCTGCGAAAGGAGAGTCTAGTATGGTATGGAGATAAACTTCTATGAATATTTTACTTGTTAGTTGTAGTGTTTCTGGTTTGCCAAAACATCATGAAATGGTTTTTTATCCGCTAGGATTAATGAGCTTAGCGTCTTATCTTCGTGAAAATGGCTTTGATAATATTGAATTGGTTGATCCTATGAAGCCGGGCGAGATTGATCGTCTTCTTGCTTTGGTAGATACCCAAAAGCCACATATTGTGGGGCTTTCTGCGCTTTCAAATGATCACGTTAATATGCATCATATGTCGCGCTATTTTCGTTATCATTGTCCTGAGGCACTTATTGTTGCAGGAGGGGCTTACCCTTCCTCGTCTCGTGAAGCAGTTCTGGATGATTCAGCGATTGATTTAGCTGTTGTGGGTGAGGGAGAAGGAACCTTTTTGGAGATTGTTCAGCGTCGTGTTGAAAATAAGTCGTTAACGCATATTCCGGGGACTATTTTTAGAGATGAGAAAGGGTGTCCGGTTTTGGCTATTCCAAGGCCTTCTTTAGATATAGATTCTTTGCCAGATCCTGCTTGGGACATGGTGGATATTGAATTCTATTCGTCACGAAGTTCCACTCCAGTGGGGCAACGACGTTATATGGGGTTGTTTACGTCACGTGCATGTCCGTACAAGTGTACATTTTGTCATGATGTTTTTGGGAAAACATTTCGAGAAATTTCAGCTAAGCGTATGGTGAGCCAAATTGAGTCTTTAATTAACGACTATGATATTTATGATTTTGAATTTGTAGATGATATCTGGAATCTTAATCCCAAGCGATTGGTTGAGTTTTGTGAGTTAGTCATCGAAAAGAAATTATCTATTAGGTTCCATTTTCCTAATGGCGTTAGAGCCGATTTGTTGACAGAAGAGCAGTTGGTTCTGCTCAAAAAAGCAGGTTTAGGCATTATATTTTATGCTGTCGAAACGACGGATATGATGACACAGATAAAGATTAAAAAGAAAAATAGGCTTGATGTTATTAATCGTATTCTAGATATTTCACATCGATTAGATCTTTATACAGGCGGATTTTTTATGGTGGGATTTCCTAATGAAACAGTATGGCAAATGCTTAAAACGTCTTGGTGTGTTTTAACATCAAAGTTAACAATCGCTTATATTTCTACCGTCTTTCCTTACCCAGGGACAGAGCTATACAATGATTTAAAGAAAGAACATGCCTTGCCGAATGAGAGTAATGTCTTTTTTTATGGAACGAAAAATTTATCACATGTTCCTCAATGGTTATTGATACTTATCAGAACTGTAACGATGTTCTTATTTCATTTGAACCCTTTTAGGGTATTAAGGATGATAAAGATATTTAGGGAATATAATATAGAGATGAAGGTTTTGTTTCGGATTCGTGAGTTTATTAATTTAATATTTATTAGAACAGGACGAGATGGGCAAGAAAAAAGAGATAATCTTTGTAAATTTGATGTCCCTACCCAGTCAGTAAACGATCCTGAGGTCCAGTTGGTGGGGGGTTAAAACCTTTTGGGCGACAATGGGCTTGTCGGTGACAGAAAAACCAGGCGGTTGAGGTTTTGTTTAGGTATTTTATGCGTGGTTATAATAGTAGCTTCTTTTTTTTGTTTGAGACATTCTGTCCAGAAGAAATCGAGCGAGGGCGATGTGACGCTGGTGCTATAATGATAGTTGAAGGGGGTCTCCTGCCATGTGAGGGTTACAGAGTGCTTGATAACGGTTGCGTGTTTTTTATATAACGCTATTCCAACTGAGTTGTTATGAATATCCATTGCTTTGATGAGGGGCGGGTTTTCTGGGAATTGCTCGTGTATTTCAGATAGTGTAGCTAGTATCTTCAAAATTTCCTGGTATGAATAAACCGTTTCTAAGCTTTTTGCAAGAGATATCATCCAATAGGCATGGGTAATTGCATTTTCAATGCCATGTTCAAGATTATTTTTTCCAAAGTGGTATTTGGTTCTTTCCCACATGGCATTACTACTTTTTAGTATGTAGGGAAAGAGTGAGGGGTATTCAAGAAAAATGGTTAAATGACGTTTGGGAACCCCTTCTTTTTTCAGGTTATTTATGGGTTTTGTGAGGCGGTTAGCGGAGGTTGTTAGCTGTTGAAATAAAAGGCGTCTATTTTTGTTTTGTTGTCTTTTTTTGTGCAATTCTAGTTGTGTGGTTAGATACTGTTTTATGGTCTGGATAGAATGAGAGGGAGTCGTTTGCTCAAGATCGTTGATGGTCTCTTGTAAGATTTTTTTTTGTTGAATTTGGTTTGCTGAGGGGACCGATTGTGCCGCTTTTAATAACGTTTGTTTGGTTGTGTATATGAGTGTTCTTGGCGACGTTTTTGTTTTATTGAGTATAAAGATATTAGCTTTAGGCCAACTTTGTATTAGTTTGTATCCTATTGGACACTGCTTTTGAATAGATAGGGATGGAGTAGGGCTGGCTATACATAATACGGGATTGAAAAATAGGATAATTAGAATAATGTTAGGAGACGATATTGTCAGAACTTTTTTAGAAAGATAGTGTTTATTGATCAAGGCTTTTCTATATGAATGAAATGTGTTGATGAATTTACTATAACACGTATTATTAGCTATAAAAAGAGAGTGCTTAGGAGGTTAGTTGTGACGGGGATTTTGGGTTAAAACTTTAGCATGGTTTTCTCAGTGTTTATTTATTATTATGTATAAACGAAAGCTGTAATTCCTTGTTTTATTGTAGTGTTTAAGTGCTCCTGGTTAAGTGATTGGTTTTAGCATGATTAATATTTATGACAGTTTAGTTAGGCATTCTACTAACCAGCCGGATAAGGTCGCCTTCAGAATGGTGGAACAATGCGAGGGTGTTCACGACTTAACGTTTTTGGAGCTTTTTCAGTCGGTTAATAGGCTTAGTGCAAGGTTAGCCTCTGTTGGTATAGAGGGACCTGTTATACTGCTATTTCCTCAATCGCTAGCATTTATAGAGGTCACGTTAGCTTGTTTCAAATGTGGGCTTATTGTTGTTCCTGTACCCCTTCCTAAGGGAGAGGACTATGGGCAATTAGAAACTATTGTTCGATCTTCTGGGAGTCAAACTGTTTTGACGTCTAAAGAGGGCGCTGTATCGCTTTCTCAATTTTTGGATAGCAAAGATAATGGGGTGACTGTTCTTTGTCCGTTTGAATTATTAACGGAAAAAAGGGAGGTGCAACACGCTTCTAAGCAAGAGATTGCCTTTTTAATTTATACATCGGGTTCGACGAGTGACCCAAAGGGGGTTGCTATTACGCATCAGCAGTTATTGCATAATGCTAAAGCCTTGGTTCATTCACTGACTTATACGACCGATTCCGTGTCTGCGTCTTGGCTTCCTCAGTTCCATGGATTTGGGATTTTATTTAATTTTTTGTATCCCCTATATTCGGGGTCTTTGTGCATTATTATGTTGCCTAAATCTGGGTTTGTTAACCCTGAACATTGGATTGATGTTTTAGATATATATAAGGTGTCTCATACAGCTTGCTCAAATTCAGGGTATGAGAGATGTCTTTCTTGGTTAGAACACAATCCTAAAAAAAAGGTTGATTTACCTCATTTAATCAAGGCCTTATGTGGTGGCGAAATTATTAATCCAGGTGTTGTTGAGCGCTTTCCCTCGTTATTTAATGTGTCTAAAGACGTATTTACTCCGGTATATGGGATGTCAGAAGCCAGTATTATGACGGTTAAAGGGAAAGGGGATACACCTATTTTGACACTAGATAAGTCTAGGTTGAAACAAAATAAACTTTTATTTAGAACTAAGCCTGATCATAAGAGTAAACGTATTTCGTCTTGTGGGGTGGCCATATCAGATACTCGGGTTCTTTCTGTGGATGTAGAAACAAAACAACGATGTCAACCTAATCATATAGGCGAATTGTGGATTAAAGGGCCTTCACTTGCAACACAATATTGGCAACAAAAAGAAGCGTCTCAAGATGTTTTTATGAATTATATTGGAGATGAGGGCCCGTATCTTCGTTCAGGAGATTTAGGATTTGTTAAAGATAATCATATTTATATTACGGGGCGACGGAAAGAGCTCATCATAAAGCATGGAAAGAATTATTATCCTGCTGATATTGAGGCGTTTGTGTTATCTCAAGTTAAAGGGATTGACCATGGGCTTATTGCTGCGTTTTCGGATAATGAATTGGGTAATGAGCGATTATATATTTTATTGGAGATGTCGTCTTCGGAAAAGAATCTTCAGTTTTTTAAAGAGAAAGGGGCCAATATCCTTTCAGCGATAGAAGAGGTTGCAGGCATTTCGATTGATGAATTTGTATGTGTTCAGAAGGGTGATATTCCTAAAACAGCGAGTGGAAAAATTCAACGCTCTAAATGTAGACAACAGTTGTTAGCTATTACGCCTCTCTTAGAAGTTAAGTCTGTGTGTGAGGAGAAAGTAGCGTGTTCTTCACCAGAAAGTCTTTATAATCATTACTTTGAACAGACATTAGAGGTGTCGTCTCTGAAGTTAGTTGCCTTTGCTTCGGAACTTGAGCGATTATTTGGTATAAGGATATCGCTTCAGTCTCTTTTATCATGTGATACGGATACTTGCTTTAAGGATCTTATAAAGAGGATTCCTAAAATACCAAGGGAAGGTCCTAGCTCAAGTGTTAAACAACAGAATGTGAAGGGGCTCTTTTCTCTTTCGGCTCTTCAGGAAAGTTATATGTTTCATCGTCTTTCAGGGCGAAAAACGATGGCCTATTTTGAGATTATTGTCTCAGATATTGAGCCGGTAGATTTAGAAGAACGTTGGAATCAGTTGGTAGCTAGTGAGGCTATTCTTCGTGTTGTCTTTGATAAAGAGGCTAACCAGCGCGTATTATTAGAGGCGCCCTATCATTATTCAATTGTGATGACTACAAAGGATTTAGAAACAATTCGTGAGGATTATCGATCCTTAGATTTTTCGACTCAAGAATGGCCCTTATTTGATATCCAAATTTCAGAACAATCTGATCATTTTATTATACATGTTGCTCTTGATTTAATCATTGTTAATTTGACATCTGTTGATACCTTATTTGGACGGTGGTTTTCTAATCAGCCTCTTAGTGATGTGAAAAAAGGATGTTATCAAACCGCTATAGAGGCGCTTATAGATAAGGAAAAAAAGGGCGTTGAACAGTACCTTGAATACAGGAAAGGTAAACTTCAGGATAAGTTAATTCCACCTGTTTTTTTGTCTGAAGAGGATAGTGGGTTGGTTGAGCAAACCATGGGTCGATATACCCATCAGTTATCGGCCCATCATGTTGAGAAAATTCAATTGATCACTAAGGAAAAAAGGATTACAGTTTCGGCATTCTTTTTAGCGGCCTTTATTCAAATACTTTCTTCTTGGGCGTTGGTTAAGGACTTTTCTGTTGTCATACCATTTTTGCAGCAAGACCAGGATAACGATATTTTGGGGCTTTTTATGATACCTTTATTTTTTCCAGTCATTGATTCTTTAACAGAGGATTTATTAGATAATGCCTCTCGCGTTATGGAACAATTATTTGAAGTGTTATCTTATGGCGCTGTTTCTACGTCGTCTATTATGCGGCATTATTCGGATATATCCTGTGATAGAGGATTAATTGTTTTTTCGAGTCTCTTGGGTCAAGTTGAGCAAGATATTTTTGCTTATGATCATTATCAGATTGACTTGGACTCTTCGTTTGTGAAAACAGCGGGCGTTCAATTAGAGCATCAGTTGATTTCTATTGATGGAAAGGTTCATCTTATTTGGGATGTAGATGTCTCTAAAATTCATCAGGATATTGCCTTAACGATGTTTAATTCTTATTGTTCGTTGATAGAGAATTTGGGCCTACCTTTAGCTGTTTATTCGTTGAGTCAGGTCCAAAATTCATATTTAATTGGGAGAGAGGCTTCTTTTTCTGGAGATATAAAAAGTTGTCAATTATATCTTGAATTTAAATTACGATCGGTGTCATCGTCTACTATAACCGATACTTGGATGTTGTTGATGTCTGAGTTTGAAGATTCAAGGCTATTATTGACTTCAGATTTTCAAGTTGAGCGACAGGAATCAGCGCCTTCTTCTCCTGTTATATATGATTTCTCGTCTCGGTCGTTGTCTGATATAGAGGCGCACCTAGCGTCTGTTAGACAGGAGATGGCTTATTCGGTTAAGGATCTGAGTCGAGATGAGTTATGGGAATGTCGTCTTACTAAACTTGATAATGATGCCGTAACATTACATTTTAGTTTTGATTTCTTTTTTATTGATGCTCAATCAGCATATTTTCTAGTGGCGACATTTTTTACTATGTTGGGTCAGGACGGAGGGGCTCGACTAAAGCCAAAACCACATTATTCTAAATATAATCACTATCGACATAGTCTATTAACAACATTAACGCCCAAACCTGTTCCTTTTGAAACTTATCCTTTGGAGCCACAATTTTTATCTAAATATGCTTCTGATGAGGGGCGTTATTGTTTATCAATGAGGTGCTCGTTTTACGATGAATTGAAGAAAAAGGTTACGTCGTTATCTTGGCACATGAATAGTGTTCTTTTGTTTTTTCTTTGCCATACTATTAAACACTACGTAAGAGATAAGCAGTTTTCAGTTGTGGTGGTCAAAATGCCACGAAAGCCGTTTGATTTTAATTATAAAGAGGCGGTTGGCGAATTTACGACGCTTAGTTACTTGTCTTTTGATGGATCTGCTTCTGATTCCATTGAACGTCAGATTACCGATCTAGATAGTTGGTTATCTGGTGAATTGGCGTTAGCTCCTTATGATAGGTTGTCGGAGTTTAAGGCTTATCAAAAGGGAGACAACTCGTCTTTTTCATTTGTCTATTCGATGATACCTGAAGATATTAATATTCAATTACCGCCAAATAGTGAATTTGTATTGTGTAAGGCACAGACGCCTCATGTTAAGTGGGACCAATTTTGTTCGGTTATTAATAATGAGCTTATTATTCATTGGGATATAGAGTCTTCCTACTGTTCCCAGAAGCTCGCAATAGATATTCACGATCACTACCTTAAGACGCTTGAAGCGTTTGTGTTTAATAAGGCTATGCCGTTGTTAGATTCTAAATATGTCGAAAAGAGGCCAGTTACTCTGTCTAAGGAGGTTGACGAAGAGAGGGGGGGGGCAGGATTGACGCTAGTGGATTATATTGCGAAAGCTGTGGATACTTTTCCTCAGCGTATAGGTGTTGTTTATGGGGATGAGCGCCTGTCTTATACTCAATTAGCGTGTGCCAGTAATCAGTGTGCACGGTGGTTGGTGTCTTTAGGGGTTTGTAAGAACTCTCGAGTAGGTATTTGCTTGCCTAATAGTGGGGAGTGTCTTTCATTGTTGATTGGTGTGATGAAATGTGGCGCTGTTTTTGTTCCTTTAGATACACGGCTTCCTGATGGAAGAAAAGATTTTATAGCGTGTGATTTGAACTTAGATGTTTTGATTGACGGGATATCTGAACCAGATATACAGAGTTCTACAACGTGTATTTTTGTTAAGCCTCAGGTCTCTTTAGAGTCCTATTGGATAACGTTTGATAATCAAAACTTTAGTGAAGCTATTTGTGATACCGACCTGGCTTATATCATCATGACATCTGGGTCTACAGGTGCGCCCAAGGGGGTTAAGCTAACACATCGTTCGATTATTAATACATTGGAGGATATTCGGTATCGATTTCAGCTCATTGAAACGGATGCTGTACTAAATGTCTCCAGCTTGGGTTTTGATCTTAGTATTTTTGATATTTTTGGTATTTTAAGTGTTGGTGGAAAACTTGTCTTTCCTGACTATTTACAACGATTAAATTCTGATTATTGGGCTGACCTTATTGAACAGGAATCTATTACGATTTGGAACAGTGTTCCGTCTCTCATGTCCCTTTTACATAAACAGGTAAAGAGAAAGAGTCGGTTATCAACATTGCGACTATGTTTATTAAGTGGTGATTGGATCCCTGTTGAGTTGGCGTTAACATTACGTCGTGATTATCCTGATTTGCAGATAGTGAGTTTGGGAGGGCCTACAGAATCGTCCATATGGTCGGTTTGCTATCCCATTAATGTGGTTGATTCTTCTTGGTCTTCAATCCCTTATGGTAAGCCTCTTTCTAATCAGATTCTATGTGTTGTTAATGAGGAGGGGAGATTATGTGATGAGGGTGAGATAGGGGAGCTTTATATTGGTGGGAAAGGGGTTTCCGAAGGTTATGTTAATCGTGATCAGCTTACTGATGATAAATTTATTTTGTCATCATTTTTGGGCTACTCTGGCCGGTTTTATAAAACAGGTGATTTGGTAAGTTGTGACGAATCAGGACTCTTTTGGATTCATGGTCGTAAAGATAATCAGGTAAAGTTAAATGGGTTACGTATTGAGTGTGGGGATATTGAATATCACCTGAATCAGTATACAGAGGGCGTTCACTCTATAGTTGTTTTAAAAGGGGCAAAGGATTCAGAGAAATCATTAGTGTGTTTTTATACGGCTAGGGATGCCATCGATCAGGACCGGCTTAAGGATTATTTGAAGGATAGGCTCCCACTCTATATGATTCCAAATAATTTTATTTATTTGGATACATTTCCTCTTACTTCTAATCAGAAAGTCGATAGAGGGCAATTGCTTAAGTGGGCGTCTTATCAAGGGGTGGTAGATCTAATGGCGCTTAATCATTATGGTAAAGACGCTGTACGATCACGTTTATATACGCTTCTTAAGCCTTTATTATTAACCCAAGTGAATGGCCAGTATAGCGCTCAGTATCCGTCTGCGGGGTCATGTTATCCCATTAAAGTTTATCTTTATATGCATCATGAGTTATCGTCAGATTTAAAGAAGGGCCTTTATTATTTAGAACAGAGACAACAGTTATTGTTGTATTGTGGGGAGGTTTTTGATTTTGAAGACAAGGGTCAGTGTGTGGGTGACTGTCATTTGATTTTTGCTAGCAATGCGTCTTATATTCGGTCTAAATATGGGGATCACGCATCTTCCTTTATGTTGACAGAGTTGGGGAGTATGGTGAGCTTACTAAGTGCTAAGCAATCCGCTTATAGCCTTGAGTCGCTGTCTGATGTTAATCATCAAGAATTGGAAGGATTGATTCAAAAAAGAGAGATAATAAAGCAGCTTTATTGTCGGTTAGTACAAGATGATATGGTGAATACACCGGTTTCTCCTGGTCATCTATCAAGTGATTTAGCTGTTATTGGGATGTCTGGTCGCTTTCCTCAATGCCCATCGATTTATGCGTTTTGGGATTTTTTATCAAAAGGACAATCGGCTGTTTCGGAGGTGCCTTGGGGGCGCTCTTGGTTTGGTGATAAGAGAGGGCTAAAAGGTGCTTTTTTATCAGGCGTAGACTTATTTGATGCGTCTTTATTTAAATATTCTCCGGCTGAAGCAAGATTTATGGACCCTCAAGAACGGCTTTTTTTAGAGTGTGTTTGGGAGACCTTGGAAGATGCTGGGTATACAAGTATGGCATTGAATAAGGTTTCTAAAGAAGGCGTGGGCGTGTTTGTAGGGAGTAGTTATTCTGATTATCAGCGTTGGGGGAAAGGGGTAGGTTTAGGATCGACGCCTTTGAGTTCAGGGATGGGGCATATTGCTAACCGCGTATCCTATTATTTTTGTTTTTCTGGTCCTAGCTTTGCTGTAGATAGTTTATGTAGTTCGTCGTTTTCAGCTTTAGATGTGGCGGTAAAAGCCATACGTGCGGGGGATTGCTCTTCAGCCATTGTTGGGGGCTGTAATTTAACACTTCAGGATACGAAATATCACGTGCTTAATCGTTATGATATGATCTCTCCCTCTGGACAATGTCATAGTTTTAATAGTCATGGTGATGGGTTTGTACCAGGTGAAGGCGTAGGGGCTGTATTGATTAAACCGTTATCTCAAGCTAAGAAAGATGGGGACCATATTTATGCCGTTATTAAAGGGGTTTCTATCTCTGGAACGGGTTATAGACGTGGCTACACAATGCCTAATGATCAGGACCAGTGTCGTGTGATTACGAAGGCTATACATCGTGCAGGGCTATTGCCTACGAATTTAGATTATGTAGAATGCCATGCGCCTGGAACATATCTGGGTGATACGTCTGAATTAAAGGCATTGAGTTCTCTTTCGAAAGGTAGGCGAGAGCCTCTTAAAATAGGATCTCTTAAGCCTAACGTAGGCCATTTAGAAGCAGCTGCAGGTATTATTAGTTTTATCAAAATGGTTTTACAACTTCATTTTAAACAATTTTTACCTACTATTGGTGTGACGGAACCCCATTCCTTCATTTCTGATTTGTCTCAAAACTTATCGGTTGTGACGGACTTATCCCCTTGGCAAAAAGAAGGGAAAGATCCTATTAGAAGGGGTGCGGTGATGTCCTTTGGTGCAGGGGGCACAAACGGAAGTGTTGTTTTAGAGGAGTTTATCTCTAATGATGTTGCAACCCCGTGTGATGGGTCTCAATTATTTATTTTATCTGCGATGTCGTGGGAACAATTAGTCCAGTATGTGACGCGGTGTTATGGTTTCTTAGAGATGTATAAACCTTCCTTAGAAGATGTGTGTTTTACGCTTCAAAGAGGTCGTCAGGGGATGCAGGTGAGACTGTTTATTGTGGCAGATTCCTTGGATAGTTTAATGGCTTCTTTGGTCCAAATTCAGGCGTTAAAACCATCGGTAAGTTTAGACCATTTAGGTATAGACGTTTCAGATTCTGATCGTTCTGGCGATCCTATAAAGATGTTTGACTCATTAGCGCAGTTAGGTCAAGCATGGATTAGTGGTGAGTCTGTTGATTGGTCGTCTTGTTTTCCAGATGGGGATAAGCGTCGTATATCATTGCCTACCTATCCCTTTGCAAAGACGTCATTTTGGCCAGAATGTGTGGAGGTAAGGTGATGTTATGGGACCTCATTAATGAGGGGCATCTGGGAGTGGGCATTTGAGTATGCTTATTAATCACTATTGTACAGGTTTTGTTGCCATCCCAACGGTTCTTTCTCTTAGAAAGCATGGGGTTTTTGATGTGTTTTTTGAAGGGGCGTCTATTTCATTCTCGTCGTTGACTCACCAGTTTAATCTTAACCAGGGTCATTTTAGTGTGGCTTTGAACCTATTGGTTAGTATGGGGTGGTTTACAGTGGATTCTTTAGGGAACTATCAGATGGGTCTCTCTAAAGCGACTATATCGAAAATTCCTGATTCTTTGGTGACCGTTTATTCCCGTTCTCAAACTGTCAATCATACAGTGTATAGTTCCTTACAGTGGTTTACGGACATAGAAAATCGTTGGTCTTTATCTGATGATAGGGTGGCTGATTATCTTGATGGGGTTGTGCTTCTTCCTTTTCTGTTATCGTTACGATCTATGTTTCGACAGAATCCTAAGACCTCTCGATGGGATCATGTTTTAGATATTCCGGATAGCCTTTCTAAGGATGTTTTTACGCTTTTTAAAGTCAAGGGTTGGGTGAACTCCGAGACACGTGTGTTAACCGCTTTAGGAAGACAACTTTTAGATGTTATTTGGAGTGCTGCTATTATTGGTTCTTATCAGCCCATGTTATCCGATATGGATACGCTTTTGTTTGGTGATTGTCAGTCTGTTTTTAATCGGATGCCGTTGGGGTTTGAAGGTCATGTGGATAGGACGCTGAACGTGTTGGGTAGTGGGATTCAGCATGATGTGTATTTTAATCAATTAATTGAAAGCGCTTTATCTCTTTTTGATTCAGATGATTTTGATGAACAACCGCGATATATCATGGATATTGGTTGTGGTGATGGTACGTTGTTACGACGGGTCTACGATAGGGTTTTAACTAAGACTAAACGTGGCCATGTTTTAGATAAGTATCCTTTAACGTTAGTAGGTGTGGATTATAATCAGGAGGCTTTGGCTGAAGCTCGAAAAACATTAGATGGTTATCCTTATATTGTTGTTCAAGGCGATGTTTCAAGGCCGGATGTCTTTATGGACATGATAGACGATACGGATTCTGATAGAACCTTATACCTTCATTCTTTTATTGATCATAATCGAATGTTTATAAAACCAGATCAAGAAGCGTGCTTTTTACCTATGCAATTATCAGGTGTCCAGCCGTGTGTTTCCTCAACGGGCGATATTATTTCAGAGTCGGTGATTCTTTGTAATTTGAGGGACCATTTAAAACGTTGGGCTAAGATTGTTGGGCGGGCAGGAATTACCCTTTTAGAGGTTCATGGTTTGAGTACAAGTGTAAAGAGGCAGGTCGGTAACGAAAGTATTGCAATTTCTTTTGATGCTATTCATGGGTTTTCATCTCAGTTTCTGGTAGATGCGTTTCAGTTTAATATGTCAGCTTCAGAATCGGGGCTTTTTCCTAAATATCTATCTGCTCAGTTTTATCCAGTGGCAACTTCTTATACCCGAATCACACTTAATCACTATGAGAAAAAACCGTATCACATTCGTTATCTTCGTTTGTCTGATGTCCCCCATTGTTTAACATTAGTTTCTGACGGTGTGCCAGAGTCGTTAAGGCTTGATAAGTCGGTCTTAAGAGAACGATTATTGTCCAACCCTAGGTGGTGTATGGTGTTGTGTGAACAAGAGAAGGTCATAGGTGTGATTTATGCTCAATCTATTCCAAAGAATACTGACTTAACGTCTCTTAGGTTTAATCACCTTTTGGATAGTCAAGATAAAGAAGGGACTCTTTTACAGATTCTAGGGATTCATACTTCTTCTAGTGAGCTCGTGCCAGATGCAGCAAGTGTATTACTCAATCATTTGTTATATCAAGCCGTATTAGATCCGAAAATAGTAGATGTGATAGGGGTGTCCTCTTGTCAGGCATATAAGTCTGTTGTGTCTCTTCCATATGAGCGTTATATTGAGTTTCAAGATAAGGATGGGTTTTCAATCGATTCCAATTTAAGATTTCATCAATTGCATGGGGCCACAATTGAAACCTGTATTCCTAACTATCGTCCCGAGGATTTAGAAAATGAGGGGTACGGTGTTTTGATAAAATACCGCTTAGGTCGTAAGGATATTTTTTGTCGGCAAAGACGATTAAATAGTGACGCAGATAGACGTGTTGTCGATAGTGATTCTTCTGGTGCACAAGGCTATCGTCTGTGGTTGTCCTGGTTGTTAATGATGGAGTTATATTCTATTTTGAGTGTTTTGTCCGGAAAATCTATTGACCAGTCTCACCTTGATGTGACCTTAAACGCATTATCAAATAGAGAGACATTTTTAGATGATTTAACGTGTTACTTGGGTTATTTACCTAAAGAGGCTTTAGATGGTTCTACAACAGTTGCGACCCTTATTAAGGCTTTTCAATCATGCTCTTCTATAGAAGATAATGATTTTTTTGGAACTTTTAGTTCCTTTGTTTCTCGTTCTTGCCCTTATTCTCATGGGGTGATGTCCCTTTTTCTGTCTAGTTTAACACGTATTTTAGGTGCGTTTTTAGTTCAAGATTATCATGTCTCATTCATTGATTTAGGCGTTGACTCTATTGTGGCTAGGCGATTGGCTTCTGATATGAATACCATGTTGTCCTTATCGTTATCTGAGATAGACATTTATACTTATGAAACACCTAAAGAATTAAGTGCTTATGTTATTGAAGAGCTTATTAGAAAAGACCTGTTTATGTTGGACACGAAGGGTCGATCGACTGTGGCTATAGACGATATTTTGGGCCCATTAAAGGCATGTTTTCCAGAAACATGTGTGATTTCTTTGTCGGATTCAACGTTTGTAGAAATGGGTTTAACCTCTCTTCAGATTTTGCAGGTTATTGATCGTATTAATAAACAGTTTATGTTAAATCTTGAACCTATTGTGTGTCATGATTACCCGACCTTTAATCGACTGAGTACCTATGTTTGCTTGTGTTTAAATCAAAAAGTCTTGGTATGATGTGCGTATGAGTATAGTACGTCAAGATTTGGTGATTATTGGGGCTTCAGCCTCTTCAGAGATTTTAGGTTTGATAGATGATATTAATGCCGTTCAATTACGGTATAGGGTCATTGGAATTTTAGATGATGATCCTCAGTGGCATGATCAGTCCATCGAGGGAACGCCTGTTTTAGGTCTGTTATCGATGGTTAAGACGTTTCCCTCTGTACAATTCATATTTGGTATTGCGTCATTTAAGAATCGGTTAGTTCGACATAAGATATTGCAGGACTTAGGAATCCCTAAGAATCGATTTGAAACCTTGGTTCATCCAACAGCGTATGTCCATTCGTCTGCCGTATTAGGACATGGGGTGATTGTTTTTCCTCAATCAATGATTTCTAAAGGTGTTCAAATCGGCGATTTTTGTCAAATTGTGTCCTCAAAAATTGGTTTTGAATGCCATATTTATGAGGGCGCGATTGTCTCATTTGATACACGATTGACGGCACGTGTTCAGGTTAAACCTTATGCTTATATAGGGATGGGGAGTACGATTGCGCTTCCTATTTCCGTAGGGGTGGGTGTTTTAGTAGGCGCCGCTAGTCTTGTTCTAGAGGATTTGTCTGATGGGGGTGTTTATATGGGGAATCCTTTAAAGCTGATGAGACGGGATTCTTTGTTGCCTGAATTGGAGGGTGCTTTTTATGGATAATCTGATATCCTTTTCTTTGGTGGCGTCTATGAAGGACCCTGTTTCTCAAGCGATTTGTTCTATTTTGGGGCCCCGGTTATCCGTAACAGAGATTCCTTTTGATAAAAATTTGTTTGAATGTGGAGCCACTTCTTTGCTTATGGTACAGCTGTATCATACATTACAGCCTTATTTAGTGTCTGATATTGATGTTCATGCGTTGATAGCTAACCCTACATTATCTGAAATTTTGAGGCATTATAAGTCTGATTTGTTATTGCAAAAGACTATTGCTCATCAGCCAGCGGTGTTACTTGAAACGCATTCTCAATCTCAGGATTCTGAGGAGGGTGGTTGTCGTAGTCATCGCTATTTTTCTAATCAGTGTATCCCAAAAGAGGATTTTTTATTATTTTTGTCTCATTTATCAGAGCCGATGGTTTTTATGGAGACGGCGATATCTTTTCGTTTGTTTATTTGGATTAGAGAAGGGGCTTTTGATTTTCTTTGCCCCGGACTTTATACTTATTCATTTTGTGATGACACGTTAATATTTGTAAAGTCTATGGATGAAATGATAGAAAAGGTATTTACAGGGGTTAATGGTCCCCTGATCAAGCGAGGTCAATTTGCTTTCTTTTTTGTGGGTAAACAGGGCGTAGATAATCATTTTATTCAATTGGGGCAATTGACACAGCGTCTCAGAATGCGACAGGCCTCTTATTCATTGGGGTTTTGTCTTGTGGGTGGGATTGATTTTGAATGGATGCAAACATCATTTGAGTTAGAGCCGGATCACTGTTTTTTGTTAGGATTGGTTGGTGGGTCTGTGATGGCAAACAGACCGTCTCCAAAACCAGCCTTTTTAGAATAGGCTAAAAGCGGCTTTTTTGTTTTTGTAATTGTTATCTTGCTACCCTCTACAAGTGAGTCGTCTTTACTAGCGATACCGATTTCAGCATTTTTGATAGTGAGTGAGGTGATATTGAGATGACTTTTTTCACCTGCGCTGATTCCTTTGTCTTTTACATCTTCAATCGTAATATCCAAGAGTGTGAGTGTGCTATTGGCCGTATCAATAGCATCTTGGCCTACAGATTTGAATGAGGTGTGTTTAATAGAGCCAGAACTGAAGTCACTATCAATAGCGTCTCGTTTTGTCTCTTGAAAATGACAGTCTGAGATGGAAAATGATGACCGAATGATATTGACGTAATCATCGCCACTTTGATTGTTACTAAATGTACAATGGCTGAGGGAGAGGGTTGTGTTATAGGCGGTAAGCCCGCCTGTTAAGTCCCATTTTCCATATTTGGGTGGTTGTAATCCGCTGATATTGACATAGCTAAATTGAGAAGGGACTTTGGCTGTAATGAGAAGTCCTTGACCGTCGTGTTTCGCGATGAACTGGATGGGGGCTTCTTTTGTACCCTTAAAATAGCAAGGGCCTTGGCTGATAATGAAGGCGTTATTTTCTAGGGTTAAAGAGGTGTTTTTATTGCAGTTTAAGCGATATCCTTTTGGTGTTATCCATGGTCGATCTAAGGTCCAGTTTCCTGGCTTTATTTGGATAAACTTTGTGTCATGATTTATCTCACAAAATGGGGGGGTTTTTTTGAATGCTGGGTTAAGAAAGGGACTATGTTGCGTGATATCAGTGGGATATCTGTCCCAAGCAAGGACCTCAGAGGTGTTGTGCTTGTTATTTGTGTCATGATACTGGAGTGTGATGGGGGCATCCTGTTTTATAGTATCTGGTAAGGAGATTGTCTGATAAGTGATGGGGGTGTTAACGGTCTTTTTAGGAAGTGTTAGTGATACTTTTATTAGGCTTTTTTCTTGTTGTATCACATCTGTGACGATCATCGGCACGGGATGAGGGTTTCCAACTATTAGGTGATGTTGTGGCTGACTGTGATGATAGGCTAATAAGAAGGGGAGTTGTTTAGAGGGGGCCTTTGTGGAGAAGGAGTATTGTTGTTTGGTTTTTTTACTGTTGTTGTTTATTTGGGTCTTGTAGGATTGTGTGAGATGGGGATGTCCTAATGGATGGAAGTGAATATTTATGGTGTTATTACCGTGAACAGGGTAAGGGAGTGCGATGGTTTCTTGATGGTGATTTGGATGTGTTCTTTTTGGGTAGATAATGAGACGTTCTTGTATTAGAGTTGGGGAAGAATCAGTGTTTATCTTAGTAATGACAAAGGGGAGTTTTTCATCATTTGTGATGCCGATCATTTTGGGCGATTTGGACGTGATTGAAAAAGGGCTTTTAGGTGTGAATGCTGATTTTAGTGTCTGTTGATTATCAAGAATAATATTGGATGTGACCGTAAATGGGGGGCTATTTAGTAGGGTTTGGGTTAGCTGTTGGTGACGGTTTAGTAAAGGCGTTTTGATAGGGGCTAAGAGATCGTTGTGAACGAGTGTGTATAAGTGTTTCATATAGGTGGCGTAGAACAGGGGGTCTTCGAACCAGAGGAAAAAGAAGTTATCAAATTCAGCAAGTAAGAATCGATGAGCCTCTCTTTTTTTAAGTGTTTCACCTGAATCTGAATCAAAACCGATGGGCTCTAGTGTTGCGGTAATAGGATCCACATAGAAGCGGGCATTATGCCAGTAGATTTGATGAAGTTTAGCGCCCATAAATTCGGACAGTATAATAAATTGTGCAAGGGTATCCATATTGAATGCTTGTGAGGTGGATAGTTGTTTTGTAGAAAAGCCTTCTAATAGATATCGACCTAGATCAAAGAGGGCTCTTTTTTTAGGTGAATGAAGGACATTTTTTTCTTGAAACGGTCTAATAGGCGCGGTTTCTCTTGATTGTAAATAGTGTCCGTGACGGCCATTTAAGGCTAGATCGGCCCAATATAGGGTCTCATCAAATTTTAGGGTAACACTGTCTCGTCGTTGATTATGAAAATAGAGGTTTTTAGTCATATGCTCTTCTATGGCGTATAGTCCTTGATAGCTATTATTGAGATAGAACGGAATGAAGTCATAATAAAGAGAGATGAGTTGTTTTTGTTTTAAGAGTGCATGATAGATCCATTCATAGATGTAATTGCGTCGTTTAGGGTGTTGTAGTGAAAATGATTTCAGTCCGAAAAGTCTATCTTTCCCAGTCAGGGTAATTCGAAATGACCACTTATCGTCTTCCAGGTGATCGGTCCAATCTCCCTTGAGCCGAATAGAGGCGTTCATTTGTTTATTCTTGAACTGTATTTTACAAGGAAATTTTTGTTTGTGTTTTGGGAGAATAATACCTTTATTGTTTTCAATGATATGGCTTCGAGCTTCTTTTTTGTAGACGTCCATTAATGCGATATATTTGGGATCGATGAAGAGATGGATCCCAGATGAGGTTTGTGGATTTTGAAAGATATGACCGAGATAAAATAGGATGATGATGACTGTTATGCTGGCTAATGACAGTAATAATCGTTTTGTCATGGTTGTTGTGTAGGGGGTGTTAGCAAGTGTTCGTTATGAGGCGTTTGTGTCTTATCTAGGTAGTCTACTAGTTCTGTTAGACCTGTTAGGAGTGGGGTGAATATAATGGGCCCCAGTAACGACTTTAGGTGGCTTATGTCAGCTTGGCGACGGAATACTTCTACTTTTTGGCGTTGGTTTGGTAGCGGTTTGTGGATAGGAATAAGGGTCTTCTTCATGACGTGTATCAGGGTCTTACTAAGCATATTTAGTGATACTTCTTGACCAGTTCCAATATTGACCATGGTATTGGTAGTGTGATGTTCTAAGAGTTGGACACATATGGATGCAATATCTTTAACATAAATGAGGTCAATGGTTTGTGACCCATCTCCAAAAATAGTTGGTGGCTTATCTTCTTTTATGGCGTTATACCATTTGATAAGGACTTCCGTATATTTTCCAGTGGCATCCATTCGTGGCCCATATATATTAAAAAAACGAACCCCTATGGCGTTGATCTGAGACATTTCATTAAAGGCGCTAAAGAGTTGTTCATTAAATAGTTTTAGTGCTCCGTATAGGGTGCGGTTGTTGTAGGGGTGGTGTTTTTCGGGGGTTGGAAATTGAGTTGCCGTTCCATAGATAGATGCCGATGAGGCAAAGAGAACTTTTTTTATTTGATACTTAGTGCAGGCCTCTAGTAGTGAAAAGGTGCCGTCTGCCATAATATCGAACGCATGCCTAGGGTCTTGAACACATTGGTTTATTCGGAGTGCCGCTAAATGGATGACCATATCACTTTCTGAGACAAGTTTTGTGACGAGTGTCTTATTGGTTATGGACTCTTTAATGAGCTCAATACGGCCCGTTTTTAACGCGTTTTTTAGATGGACGGTTTTTCCTCGGCTTAGGTCGTCTAAAATATAAAGGCGTTTTACCTTTTTTTTTAGTAGATTATCTACAATATGAGAGCCTACAAGACCAGCGCCTCCTGTGATCAGGATAGTTTTTTTGGATAAATTAAAGGCTTCCTTTTGGCACCTCATATTAGGGTGTTAAAGGGGATAGGTTAGGGACACTCGAAGACAGAAAGTGAGAGGTAAGTTCCCAGGGGGTTTTGAAGAATAGACCTGTTTGTTTTCCTTCTGTTTCTGAATAGCAAGTGGCATTATTTGTGGTGATTCCTTTGTAATGTAAGATAAAGGGGACGGCTTCTCGGGTATGGGTTTTGAGTGCACAAGGCGTTGGGTGGTCAGGCAAGACAAGAATCACGGTATTGGGATGTTGGTTTTGGTATTGTCGAACAGGGCCCATAATATGGGCATCAAAGTCAGAAATGGCCTGTGTTTTTAGTTTAGGATTCCCCATATGGCCTGCTTCGTCAGGCGCTTCCACATGAATGTAAACAAATTGATGGTCGTTTAGTAGATCGAAGGCATGGGCGATTTTTGCGCTATAGTCAGTATCTAAAAACCCTGTCGCACCAGGGATATGCGGGGTTTCTAATCCAGCGAGTTTGCCTAACCCTTTTAAGAGGTCTACGGCTGTGATAATGCCGCCTGTCATTCCATAGGTTTCTTTAAAGGAGGGGAGGGTTGGTATTTGACCTTGGCTCCAGGGCCAAATGGCAGACGCCCACCCTTTATTTTTCTGTTGTCGTTTCTTATTTACTGACGAGTCTGTTAATACCTTGGCCGCTTTTTCCATGATTTGAGCAAGGGTTTCTTCCTCATTACCTTTGGGAATATAAGGTGTAATGTTTTTCCCGATAATGTCATGGGGAGCGGTTGTTGTAAGTTGGAGTAGACGTTTTGGGGCTATCATAATATGTCGATAACTAACACCAGCGACAAAGGATATTTCAGAATCCTCAAACGCTTGGTTAAGGTCATTTATTAGTATGTTTGCCTCGTTTGTTGAAATATGATCGGCAGTGAAGTCTTTCATGTGATTGTTGTCTATATGGACAAGGTTGCAGCGAAAGACAATTTTATCGTCTGGTAGCGAGAGGCCTAAACTTGCGGCTTCAATAGGGCCTCGTCCTGTGTAGAACTGACGGGGATCGAACCCTAATATGCCCATGTTTGCCACATCGGATCCAGGGTGAAGCCCTTCGGGGACAGTGTCAACCATGCCTATCTGACCTTCTTGTGAAAGGGCGTCCATATGAGGTGTGTGTGCGGCCTCTATAGGGGTTTTATTTTGTAGAGAGGCAATAGGGTGATCGGCCATGCCATCCCCTAAGCAAAGAATAAATTTTGTATTGTTCATCGTTAACGTGTTGTTGTTTCTGTTGTCATATAAGGACTTAGTATAGATAAAATAGCGTCTTTTGAACCTTTGACTAATTGAGGGGTTGCTGATATTTCGATGGCTCTATTAGGGTCTTTGAGGCCATGGCCAGTGATAATGGAGACAATGGTTTGTCCTTTTTTGAATGGTGATTTTTGATGATGTTTAATCACCCCAGCGATGGATGCCGCAGAGGCGGGTTCGCAAAAGATGCCGTCTAGAGCAAGGTCTTTTTGTCCTACTGTAATGTCATCATCTGTGACAATATCGATGTTGCCATGGGATTCATCACGTGCGTTTTCGGCGGATTTCCAGCTTGCAGGATTTCCGATACGGATGGCTGTGGCAATGGTTTCAGGATGTTCAATAATTCTTCCTTCAACAATGGGCGCTGATCCGGCTGCTTGAAAGCCCATCATTTTTGGGAGGTGTGTTATTTTTCCTTTGTCCAAATATTCTTTATAGCCTTTCCAGTAAGCCGTAATATTTCCTGCGTTACCTACAGGAATAAAATGGAAATCTGGGGCATCACCTAGTTCGTCTGAAATTTCAAAGGCACCTGTTTTTTGGCCTTCAATTCGATAAGGATTAACGGAATTAACAAGGGCTATGGGGTAGTTTTCGGTAATGTCTCGGACAAGATTTAAGGCCACATCAAAATTACCTTCGATTTGTAGGACAATGGCGCCATGCATCATGGCCTGTGATAATTTCCCCAGTGCAATTTTACCTTTTGGGATAAGGACACAGCAGGTCATGCCAGCTCTAGAGGCGTAGGCTGCAGCGGAGGCAGAGGTATTTCCTGTTGACGCACACATGACGATTTTGGCCCCGTCTTCTTTCGCTTTTGAGATGGCCATGGTCATGCCTCGGTCCTTAAAGGATCCAGTGGGATTATTGCCTTCAAATTTAGCATACCAGTCAGCGTCTATACCATATTTTTTAGGGAGATGGTTTAGTTTTACTAAAGGGGTATTCCCTTCCATAAGTGTTACAACGGGTGTTTTTTCAGAAACAGGAAGATACTCACGATATTCATTAATTAAGCCTTGCCACATGATAACCCTTTCGGTGCCTTTTTAGGCGATTATGTTGGTGTTGCGATTCTGTTCTATGAGGGGGAGGGTTGAACAGAGAGAGCATTGAGCGATATCTTCTTTAACGCAACAGGGTTTATTGTAACTTGAACTTAAGAACGGTGCAATTCTTGGGTTCTTTTGATTAGGCTTCTGAGGGATTGTTTTTACTTGGACCTATCGCGAAATAACAGATTGTCACATTTCCCTTCGATATAGATAGGATGGCTATCCCATGTTGACTGAGACATTGTAGATCTTAGCCATTTGGAACCCTTTCAATATATTTCAGGGTTCACTATCGGGATACTTCCTACTTGACGAAGATATCAGATTCTATTAGTTTGATTATGAGGATTATCCCACTGTATGAAATGAATATATTAGATATGATTAAGGGGCGGTATAACCTTTATTTAGAGGTGGTTGAGTATTAAATCAACAATCGCAGTATGTGATGAGGAATGGATACGAGACCCGTCTCCATTATCTCGATCGTTGATTGCTATTCAATCTCAGTTTGCCGTATCTTATCACAACCAATTATCAACTAAAAACCCATTTAAAAAATTAGTTTTTTTAACAAGGGTTCATGCCTATTTTCGACATGATTACCGTTCTTTAATTTCTTTTTTTGAAGACTATATGTTTGAAACAGATGCTCAAGGGACCTTTTTACAGCGATTAGAGGTATGTTATTTGGAGCTCTCTAAATTGTTTGAACAACTATTGTTTAATAATATGGTATTGACTTATTTTTGGCCTAAAAGAACGTTTGAAACGTTACCTTTTTTGACAAAAGAAGAAGAGCTCTATAAAACATTGGCGTTACTTTCGAAAGGTGATATTCAACGATTGGCGTTCGATAAGTCATTTGGGCATTGCAGCTTGAACCCTTATGAGTTTTCTAGCCCACGATTTTCTGAACTATCAACAGACGAATTAATGCGTTTTGGAGAAGCAGCTAATCGATTATCATGTTTGGATAAACAACCTTTTTCACAGGTGATAGATAATGATGATATTGATAAAGTCGCAGTCTTAGTTGGAATACGAGAGTTGGGGAAATATGAGGCATTAAAAGTTATTTCGGAGATGAGAGCCATTTTTTTGGGTGTGGAAAAGAGAATGGGGATGGCTTGTGTGTTTGACCTTTCTTGGTCAGAGGTTCGTGAAAAATTGAGGGATATAGATGTTGATTAAGGGGAGCGATTCGTATCAAACGCTATTCCCTGAGTTGAGTCTTCCTCAACGGGGGAGGTACGAGATGGTTCAGTCGTATAAAGAGCTTCATGACAATACGACTATTATTGTTGTGTCAGGCCTTTATTCTGAATATGTATTGTATCTTGGCCGTATTCAGTTAATTATTTCTCAAGCAGGATCCTCCTTATCGCACCTTGCTCTTGTTGCACGTGAACAGCGATTACCTATTATTGTGAGTCCAAGTATTACAACTCGTCTTCTGTCACCATTGGGTGAATTAATAATCGAAAAGGACGGCCTTTATCTTTGTGAAAAATAAGTTTATTTATAGTGGCATATATGGCTTTTTGCCCCTTACGGAAACCCAATTATTATTGGGGGCGTTGGGGTCAGGGATTTGGTATTTGATATCGTCATTTTTGGCAACGATAATGCTTTTTATTAAACGGGTTAAGCCTGTCTTTAAGGTTTTGTTTTTGTTAGGTGCTGTGGGTATGTTAATTGTGGGGGGCTTTTTTATCTTTTTGGATTATCAAGAGTTAAAAGAGATGGATTTGAAGAGTATTTATGGTGATATCAGTAAGGATATAGAACTGGGGTTAATTAAGAAAGGTTTAGATGAAGGGAATTATAAGATAACAATGGCAGAGATTGTAGGTAGCCCAAAGACCTTTCAGTTTATGTCAAATTTATTGACTCTTGATACTGTTATTAACTATGAGGCTTTTTCTACGGTTAAACTGGGTGTTTCTCTAAGCCCTTTCTTTTATCTTAATGATAAGACGGGCGTAGAAACCTATTTAAGAGGACTTGGATTTCGTTTAGATAGGCCAATAGTATTCAGATGTTATGCTGGTACCCGAAGTCATTATGTTGTTCAAAAGCTAAGAGAGTTTGGATTTGATAGCTATCTATTGCATTTAACGAAAGAAGAGATGAGCACTATTTATACACCATACAAAATATATGTTCGAGGATTTACGTATTCCTCGAAAAAGAGATATCTTTATATGATTTTTGATTCGGCTCAATTACAGTCATTTATTACAAGCTTTAGTGTGTTGTCGCGGCCTAATATTTTCTTTGTTGAGGGGACTGCCGGTATAGGAAAGCATTTAGAAACCTATGGGGTAGGAGACCGATTATTACCTATCGAAAGCACATACAATGAGGATTATTTTTGGGTGAGTGACCAGGCGTCCCATTTAGTTTTATTACGGCAGTATCTATTTTCAAATTCAGCGGCTTCTATGACGATTTATTATTTTGAAGAAAAAGAGAGAGATAACGTATGGCAGGGAAGTTTATCAATTCCTTTTCAAAAGGTGTTAGATACAGATGTATTTCGAATTAAAGGAAAAGAGTTTAGTTATTTTATAGGGAGTGGGGAATCGGACTATTATGTTTGGTGCAGTTTTTTGGGGAGGAAAGGATTTGTTATCTTTGATAAAGAGATTTGTGTCAAAGAATATGCGGCATTGCTTTACGAAGGAACTGGCAGAAGAGGTGTTCTTCATAAAACAGGTCTAACTATAAAAGATTATAGAGATTCAATGTTAATAAGCGAACATGTTTTTCGTAATGATTTGTCAGGGGGCGTTTATCAGAGAGCTATAAGTACTTTCATCTTAGCGCCCCTTATGATAAAGGACATGTTGCATCGGCGTGAATTCTTTATGGAGTTGAAGGTTTTGTTATCTTTGGGTGTAGAAGGATTAATTCAGTTTAAGATTTATCCAGTTGATGATAAACCGTTGTATCAAGCAGAGGTTTTTTTAGATAAAAAGTGTAATATGATATGGACTTTGGAGGATAGCTTTCCATATAAAGTAACAAAAGTAAAAGTAGAGACGTATCGACCTCGTATGGAAGGGGCTTCAGGGAGGTGGGACACGTATGAGTTTATTGTTACTGAAGAGCTTATTGCTAGAGAGAGGGTTCCTGAAATATTTAGTAAGGGGGATTTTTCTTTTGAGAAGAATTAGTCATTATTATTCTAGGAGCACCCATTTTTTATTTTGAACAGATTTCTTTTTAAAAGTATTTGATGCGATATCATTAATGCTAAAACTCAATTTTAGAAATAAGTTGCTTGAGGATGATGAAACACTAATGCAGAGACACTTCCTTCGGGGACCATCATGTGAATATCGGTTAATGTGACGCCAATCTCCTCTGGGTTTAGAAGTTCAAAGAGGATTTTTTGTTGGGAGAGATCGGGACATGCCGAATACCCAAAACTATAGCGTTTTCCGGTATAGTTAGCGGTTACTACCGTTTCAAGAGTCATTCGTTTTTCTTTGAGCCCAAGTTTTTGCCGCATCTGTTGATGGACATGTTCAGCTAAGGCTTCTGCTGTTTGCATGCCAATAGCGTTCAAGATGAGGGCATCTATAAGTTGATTCTTTTCAATCATGGCGTCTAGCTTGGTTTGGATAGTCGTTCCAATGGTTACGACCATGAGGCCAATCACATCTGGGCGTTCTTCATCGATAAAATCGGCTAAACAGAGTCGTTTTTTGTGTGATTGTCTCGGACATTTAAATACAGCTAGGGTTTTATTGCTGTCAGGGGCCATTATGGTGATAGTGTTTCCCTTAGATTGACATCTAAAAAACTGCCAGATAGCTTTTGGTGTGATAAGTGAGGGCGTGTCTTTGATACTATTTTTGATAACTGTAACTCGACGGTTGAGGGATTTTGCGGTGGGGTCGCCTTCAGATAGTCGTTTTTGGAAAGGGCCTCTAAACCCTAAATGCATACCGTACAATGTCCGAGGATTAATAAGACCCCATAACTGTTCTATATTGAAGGTGTCTTCAATATGTCTCTCATAATCTGGGACTTTAGGAATGATCGTTACGGGTTGGATATGGGGTGATCGGGTGATGGGTATGTGGGATGATGTTTGTTTTTTGTTTGTTTTTTTAGTAGGAGAAGGTGCACGCGTCTTTACCGTGTCTGATTGGTGGGTCTGTGTTCCTATTTGAATGATCTGGTAGGCGGCATGGACGCTATTTTTAGGGATAAAGAGAGGTCCTTTATAGAGCGTTGTTAAGTGTTGATGGACTGATGGTTTTGTTGCGAGGGGACCTCCAAGAATAATAGGGATCTGTATCTGATGGTTTGTTAATATTACGAGTATCTTTTGGATATGGGTAAGGGCGGAGTTGAGTAAACATGAGATCATTAATAGGTCTGGATTAGTCGATCTTAGGGCTGGGATGAGGGTCTCTGTTTCCATTTGATCATGTTCAACGAGGGCTATTCCTGCTGCTTTTATTAGGATTTTTGGGATAAAGGATCCAAATAAAAGGCTATCACCTTTTACTGTTACCGAGGCTACTTTATAGGGGCGGGTACATCTATTATTATGGAGGGCCTTTTCTGCGTGGGAAAGTAGATCAAAAAGAGAATACTTATGGTCAAGATAGCGTCTTATAGCGTTTTCAATGGGGTCGAGAGGGGGTATCAAAGTAACCGATGTGCCTGGAAGATAATGTCTAGACTAGACGTTATTTCAGGAGGCAGTTCAAGTAATGAGGTATTGATATATTTTAGAAGTTTTCGAGTCAGTGGTAGAAGGTAAGGCGCAATATGAGAGGTGTCTAGAATAGGGCTTTTGAAATAGGTCATGGGGATTAAAAAGGGGAGACAAATAAAGAGACCTTTTATACTACCTAAAAGTAGTCCACCTAATGCATTAAATGATCCTAAAAAGGTGAGTTTGAGTATTTTTTCAAAAAGTTGCCCTAGGGTGATAGAGATGATAAAGATGGTAGAGAGTATAATCCCAAAGCCCAAAAATTCGGAGTAAGGCGATGGGATATATAGAAGTTGTTCTAATACTGAGGCGATATGGGGATAATGAACAAGTCCTAATGTAGCGCCTAAGCCTATCCCTATAATATTAAATAGTATCCGAGATAGGCCTCGTCGAAGTCCTGTAAACCCATTGTAGAGTAAGACGATAATGATTCCTACATCTAGTATATTTATGGTCTCACCTCACTAATATATACGTCGCTATGCGTTACTTAATTCAGCTCTAAAGGACTTGAGGGTTGTTCTTACTGTATCATCCTTAAGTGCGATGAATTGTAAGGCTAATATAGCTGCATTTTTAGATCCATTTACAGCAACGGTTGCTACTGGAATGCCGCTGGGCATTTGGACAATGGATAGCAATGAATCTAATCCATTAAGGGAGGAGGCATTAATAGGAACTCCAATAACGGGTTTAGTGACTAAAGAGGCCATAACGCCTGGTAAATGGGCAGCTAGCCCTGCTCCGGCGATGACCACATCAAATTCATCTTCTATTCGTGCGGCAATATCGTGAACTTTTTTTGGAGTTCGGTGTGCAGAAGCTATAAAGACTTCATTGCCAATATTTTTTTCAGTTAAGAAATCACTGGCTTTTTGCATAATATCTAGATCGGATTTTGATCCCATGATGATGGCTACTTTAGGTGTTGACATAATAATTGACCTTCCTTATTTTTGTAATAGTTTATAGTCTAGCATTTTTCTTAACAGTTTTTTTCTTTGTTTTTATACGAGTGGTAAACTTTTTTATGCGTGATAACGCTTCTTTTAAAAGAGAGATATCTGTCGCATAGCAGCATCTAATATGCCCTTCGCCTGATGGGCCAAAAGGCGGTCCAGGTACAACTGCAACAGCTTCTTCTTGCAGTAATTGTAATGCAAATTCTTTGGAGCTTAAACCCGTACTTTTGATCGAAGGGAAACAATAGAATGCGCCCGTTGGATAGGGAACGTCTAATCCCATGTTATTGAAGGCCTCTACGACTAAGTGGCGTCTTTGCTTATAGGAGTTTATCATTGGAGGGACGATATTATCGGCCTGTTTTAGTGCTTCTATGGCCGCATATTGTGCGATTGTTGGTGAACTTAGTGCACAATATTGATGAATTTTGAGAGCACGTTCAATGAGGTCTTTAGGTCCGCAAATGAATCCAATTCGCCACCCTGTCATAGCAAAGGCTTTAGAAAAACCACTCATTAAAATGGTGGTATCTTTGCTATTTGGAAAGGAGGCTAAGGATGTATAGTCGTCATCATAGCTTAATTCTGCATAAATTTCGTCTGAAATGAGCCAGATGTTGTGTTTTTTGCATAGATCTGAAAGTTGTTTGAGTTCTTTTTTTGGAATGGTTGTTCCTGTGGGGTTATTTGGTGAACATACGAGTAAAATTTTGGTTTTTGGGGTTAGTCTTTTTTCTACCTCTTTAGTATCGATAATAAAGTTATTCTTCCCTGTGGGGATATAGGATACTTTGGCTCCGGTTAATTGTGCGAGTGGTTCGTAACAGACGTAACAGGGTTCTGGGATAAGGACTTCATCGCCAGGATTAAGAATCGCACGTAAAATAATATCTACGCCCTCAGAGACACCCGTTGTGATCATGATTTCCTCTGA
>CAZIOF010000162.1:0-28239 GCA_964540745.1 uncultured Candidatus Marinamargulisbacteria bacterium | reverse complement strand
TCATCCTGAACTTTCTCCTGTTCTGCAAACTTTTTTTCAGCGTCAGTTTTAGCGGTTTTGTAGAGTCCTTCTCGGGCTTTTTCTTTAGCCGCACTAGTGTCAATAATGCCTTTTTCTTGCTTTTCTAATGCTTTAATTTCTTTATCTAAGTTGGCCAGGTCCCCATCTGTGAGATCTTGTTGGTCTTGAACGTCGGCTTGATGTGTTGCTTTCCGTGCCTCTAGTGCGTCTCGGCGCTTGTCTAAATCGGCTGACTTATCTAAAAAGCCTTCTAAGTCTTTGAGGCTAGCTGTACTTTCACTTTGTAAAAGCGCCATGAGCGATTCATTGTTATTAGCAAGTATTTCCCGGATATGGTTTGTACCGAGTGTGAAGGCGGTATCTTCCCAGGCTTCATCGGTCAGCTTGTCAAGGCCACCTTTTACCGCGTCAGCCTTTTCTTCTTCTAGAATATCTGTGAGTGCTTTTTTACTTAGTTTTACGTCACTGTTGCCAACGGCTTCTCTGATGGCGTCTTCTTCTTCTTGGGTGAGGTCTCCCAGCCCCTCGATGAGTTTATCGGCATACATCTCGTCCTGTTCAGCTTTAGACGGGTTTTTGGATTCGCCAAATAGGGTGTTTCCCAATCCTCTCATTCTGGAAACGGATCCACTTAATATCGCATGTAATAGTCGTGGACCAAAGGACATTAATCCGCTGAGCCCGCCGGCTATAACTCCTACAGTCTTTGCTATAACGCCAATGGATGCTCCGGCCAGTAGGGCAGCGCCTCCTATTACGCCAACTATTCCTTTTCCTAGTCCTTTTGCTCCTGAAACTAATGCGCCCAATGCCTTCTCGACGCTTGACTGTTTTATAGCCTCGGGATCGCCTTTTTTGATGTCGTCGGTAGCCGCTTCCTTATCACTTTTAAAAAGTTTATTATAGTCACCTTTTTTGAGGTTTGTACCTAAATCTTTTTTTCCAAATAGTGATCCAGCAACATTTAATAGTTCTACGCCCATGTTGGTTAGTAGAGTGCTTCCGCTTGCTAGTTTAATGGCGTCCTGAAAGTTTTCTGCTACTTCCTTGGCATCGTCAAAGGATTCCTTAAAAGGCTGTTCGATATCTTCTTTCTTTGCGCCGAGCATGCCTGATAGACCGCCTATCGTGGCGCCGCCAACGACGCCTAAACCGGTGCCTATACTGGCTCCTAACGCGGCACCTGCCGTGGCGCCGCCAACGGCACCAACCCCACCGGCCCCTAAACCGGCCACACCGCCGATGGCTGCACCCGCAACGCTGCCGTATGCTACACCAGAAGCTAAGCCGACCTTTGCACCAGAAACTGCGCCTTCACTGGCTCTTTTTAGTGTCCTTCCTGCGGCATTTCCAACGGCTTTACTTGAACGGCGTGCTGATGTACTTACACGACGGCGTGCTGCTCTACTAACACGACTACCGGCTCCTTGCCCAAGACTCAACGCGCCACGGCCTAGACTTACAGCGCCAGAGGCTACCATATCCCCTCTATCTTTGAGCCCAGACCCAACACTGCTTATACCGGTCCATATACTGTTTCCCATCTTTGACAGCATCTTTTTATAGGTGTCACGTTTCAATAGGGCTTTCCCGGCGCCCATTGCGGCGCCCATTGCGGCGCCACCTATGCCCTTCATGCCGGCCATTTTTCCTTTCATTCCCCAAAACGATTTATCCTTCTTTACACGATTGCCATCATCATCTTTTTTGTCCTTACCTTCTTCATCTTTCTCATCGCCTGATAGATCGGCATCTATTTTTCCTTTTGAATAGGCTTTTCCAGTTGCTCTAAGGACCTTAACAATTACCATGTCTATGGATATTAGCGTTGACCCTAATTTCATTAACCCTGATACAAGCGCAGCTAGACCAGTGAGTTTTGCGGTTCCAATTGCCCCTGTTTTCATATGACTGGCTAGTGATGTGGCCTTTTTATTTTTTTGTTTCTCAATCCTTAGCTTTGCTTTTTTAATTGCGGCGTCAGAAAATCCTATTTTATCGCCTACAGAACTGTTTGCAATATAGGCATCGGCGTTAGGCCCAAGGGCTGCTCTTGTAAGTAATTCCTGTCGTTTTTGAATCGAAGCCTTTACCTCGTCCTTACTCGTTGTCCCAGAAGTACCATTACCGGCCATCTGTACTAGCTTTTGTTGTTGTCCTTGTAGTGCTTCTAGTTGTTCTAGTGAGCCCCATTTGTCTTGGGAGTCTATCTTTTGGCTTAGAATATGTTCGTCTGCATTGGCATACCTGTTCCGGGTTTCACGGTGTTTTTGTGCCGCACGGCTTTTTGATCGTTCCACAAGAAGTTGGTAATCTGATTTTGTTTCGTTTCCTTTTTCTGCTCTTAACTGCCCAATACCAATCCTAAGGGAATTATTAAAGCCTTGTCCGGATAGACTTTCAGAGATACTTGCCTCTCCAAGTTTTCCTTCTACAGTTCGTGTCATCATCTTGACCATGGCTTTTGATTTAGGATCTGTGCTTCCTGTATGTTTCTTAATATAGTCAGTCATTGCACCGGAGATGTCGCCATCTTCTTTTCCTAATTCCGTTATAAGTTTATCAAGCGAAGGATTTGTCTCACGATTAGGGTCTTCTTTTAGTTTTTGTGCCATGTCTAACAATTCATCCTTACTGGGGTTGATACCTAGCTTATTAAAGAGTTCCGGGCTTTTGCCTTCTAACTTCGATTTGATGAGCATTTCATCCACTTTATCTTCTTTAGCTTTTTTTCTCTTTAGGCCGAGTGCTTCTGATTTTGCTTTCCCTATGCCTTTAACACCCTCCTTAAGGGCTGTGGTGGCGGTCTGAATATAGGGCTGGGCTTGATTGATATCAAACTGGAGAACTTCTTGGTTTATAGCAATATTATCTGACATGACCTTACTTGCGTGCGCGGCATCTTCAATCGCGTCAATGCCACCAAAACCACCTTCGGCATCATCTCCAGCCTCTTCATCTGAGGTTTTTGTACCGCCTGAGGCCATATCCATGATGGAAAAGATCATATCCAAAGGCGCGTTTACAATGAGGTCTATGTTACTTACAATAAATTCCTGTTTCGCTTTGCTTTTTTGAAGTTTGTTTATTTCAGGGTCGTTTTTGTTTTCACCTGTTTGTGTGTCTGTTTTGTCTTTTTTCTTTTTGGGGTCCTCTCCAGTTGCAGCAGCTGTCTTTGCAGCGTCTTTGGTCTCTTGTTTTTTCTTGTCAATTTTATTTTTTTTCTGTTGTACTTTGTGTTGAGCACCAGCTTTCATAGCGCCGCTTACACCTCTTATGACACCTTGTTTGATTTTTTCTATGGCTTCATTTTGTTTATCGATTTGTGCTTTTTTTGCTTGGAAGATGAATTTTAGGATGGCTTTTTGGCTAGTGGTTAAGTTTGTCAAAATACTCATCATTCCACGTAATGCGCCGCTAGGTTCTTCGTTGGCAATCTCGCCAGCAGCCTCCATTTTGGCATCGTCACGTGCCATGGCGATCTCTCGGTCTAGTTGGATACGGCGACTGACTTTCTCGATCTGTTTGGTTTTATTGGTTAATTGGGAATTGTTGAGGGTCCTTTTTCCCATGGCACCGATATTGGTTTTACTTTGGAATTTTATCGTCTGTTTGTTGTTATTTTCAGTTCGTTGCTTTTCTCGTGAATTTTTTGCTTTACGATCTTTATCTTCGTCTTCCTCTTCGGTTTCATAGTTTAATATCTCGTTATTGGCTTCGGGTGCGGGTTTTAGCCCTGTTAGCATCCAAACCCCCACAACGAGGTTGGAAATCATAGAGGCCATGGCCTTCGCAAACTCAGATGTAATTTTTGCGGTTTGGTCACCAAACAAATTTTTGAATCTGGATTTGCCGGCAGTTCCTGTGGAGGCCCCTTGATCGGGTAGATTTGCATTCACAGCAGCAAACGTGAGCATGGCAGTGACTTCAGCAGCTGCATTGGAACTTGTATCTATCACAGCGCCGTAATAGGTGTTATAGGCTTGTGAACGGTTGGTCATTTCACTGACTAGGTCACTCACATGTTGGAATTGGAGGTTGTTATAACTGTCTGCTAGCCCCATGGCCGATTCGATACTTCCGGACCGGAGTGCGAATCCGGTTATTTTTTCAACCGTATTTTCTTTTGCGTTTTGGAGCATATTTTCAATAACGAGCAGGAGGACACGTAATGTCGTTGTTCCTTGCAGGAGATTTTGAACAAAGATCACGTTCCCCATATTGACTTCTTCGTACTTCATGCCAGAAATGGATTGTCGTGTCCCATTTTCGTTAAGGTAATGGAGGACTTCTTTTTCTTGTTCATCCACTTTGAAGAAAGGCCCAAATCGTTGCGCTATTTTGACCGTAGGTTTCTTGGCTATGTTTGTTATTTCATCAGATTGTTGTTTTAGCTCATCGTAGCGTTGCAGTCCAATATAGTCGCCATAGGCTTTTTTATAGATATTTTTTGTTACCGTTTGGTAGCTTTCTGTGGCGTTCGCATCTTGGAGGTATTTATTTGCTTGACGCCAATTCCACCCTATCCTAAATAGTTCTCCAAACTGCGCTGCTTGTGGACTTCCTGTATTCAAAAAGAGGGAGGTTTGGGCTGATTTATCTTCTAGTACAAGATGTTCGTCCCCGTTTTCATCCACCGTTTTGTTATCGGAAGCACTATAATATTTATCGTTACCGGACTCCGTGTCCTGAGGGCCATATGTTAGGTTTTTGTTGTGCCAAACATTATTTTCTTTATAGGATCCTATACTGGGGTCTTCGTACCATTGTAAAATGTCTGCATTAGTGGGATTATCAATATCGTTACCTTGCTTGTTTTTTCCAAATAAGAAAAAGGCTTCTTCGTTGGTTTTTGGAGTGTGAGCCTCTGAACTGCTTTGAGGACCACCTAAACCGGCATTATTTGCGTCCTCATAAAAAACAAATAGTTTCTTAAGGAATCCGGGTGTGAGTATGGATCCTAAATAAGGGTTATGAGCATTGATTTCTCCGCTATGCCCAGGCGAATAGAGGCCGGGCTTTCCAACTCCCACGTTGGTCCAGCCACTAGGTTCAATTGAAAGCGTATAGGGGTCTTTATACTTTTCTTTAACGCCCGGGCTTGTGTTCGCATTACTTTTATAGTTGGCATGCATGGGTGCGAAGGGGCCAAAGACATTTTGATACAATAATTTTGCCATTGTTTGTACAAAAGATGAACTGATAAATGCTGCTGATTTTCCTGGCTCAGGGATGAAGGATAGAAAAGACATGCCCAGTTCAATCCCTGCCATAGTTGATTCAAGGGGGACGTGTGCTGTTTCCCTGTGGCGTACTTGGTTTGATGAAATGGCTTCTTGCATGAGACCGGCCTCATGTTTATAAGCTTGGGTAAGCCCTTTTTCAAAACCGATAATTGTCTCTATCATACCGTCATATTTTTTGTGTGATGAATGTTTTTGTTGGCCTGTGATGGCAGCGATAACAGTATCTACGGCCTCTAACAATGGTTTTAAAATGGTTAACTGCATTCGGATAATACTTTCTATACCAAACCCGCCACGGTCCTGTTTGATTTGCCATGCGCCGTCTTGAACGACTTGCCCATCGCCTCTATTAACAATAGAGATGGGGACACCGGGCATCGTATAGTTTCCCCCACCGGCCGGGGCGCCAGCATTTATCTCGAATTTCCCCGTGGTTTGACGAGTATGAGTGGGGTTTTCACTTTCCCAGGTTTCGTCGAATTGGGTGCGGTGCTGGTATTGCAGCTTATCGATTTGTGCTTGGTAGCGTGAACTCCAACTTTTTCCACCCTCTTCTTCCTGGAATAAGGTGGTGTTTTTATGTGCATAGTAGTCACCTTCATTTTCGAGTATTTTCAGTAGATGATATTTATGGGTGAATTCACGGTTGGGCGCAGTATTTGATCCTGTGTCATATTGGAGGACTTCGGGGTGGCTTAATCCGCCCATATAGCCGGACTTGACATTGTTAAGTCCAATTTGTTCCCATAAGGTATGGGCGAATTCGATTATAGCACTTCCTATAGTGATCATGACATCGGACCAGTGGGTAGGTTCGTTTAGTTTGGGTATAAACCATAATGCTGCTGCTACGCCGCCTCCAAACACATAGGCCGCTATGTAGAGCCCGATGTAGACAACCATTTTAGCTACTTTGGCTACCATTAATTGAAAGTCTTTATGAAGTTGCGTCCGTTCTTTAGCTAATTTATTTAATGATGAATGGACCTCTAGTACGGTTCCGTAGTACGCCTCATAGGCGGAATTGACTTTGTTAAGTTCAGCGTCTAAGGCTTGCTGTGCGGCTTGCTGAGAGGATTTGCTAGACGAACTTGTTTTAATTTCGGTTATATTTTCAGCAACCTCTTTTTTTCGGTCCAACAGGGCTAACCTAATGAGAAACACGTGTCGTGAAAAATTGATGAAGTCTGCAATATTCTTTTTGGTTTTTATAAGGACATGAAGGTTAAGGTCTAGATAAATATCTTTTAAGGGTCCCATAGGCTTTATTTTGCCGTCCTCTAAATCGCCTGAAGAGGTTTTGAAAAGTGGGTTTGGCCAGTGAGGTTCCTTTGTTGTTTGAGTGGTTAGATTCGTGATATCGCCTATGAGTGCAAAATTGAAATTTCCTGAAGCTGCCCGTAACGCTCTTTCGTGCAGGAACGTACGTTGATTAATTAAATCTGATTGAATAGACCCTAGGCGAAATAGCCTATTTCCATCGGGTATTTGCCCTCCTGAGTTTTCACCTAACATGGTGGTTATGAGGTCGCTAAAGTAGCTGTACCGATAGGGGTTTGCGGTCGTTCCTCCGATATCCTCATTAGGACCATCAGTGCCATACCCTTCTTTCCATAAGGATATGCCTCTTCCAGCTTTTTCACTTGTGTTTTTGCCATACATATATTGTTGGGTAAGCTTATTTTGCTGTATACTGTTCCAGAGTAATGACTGTGTGTTTATTGTGGCTAACTTGTAACGTGCCAGTGAACGTGCAAAGCTTAAGCCATGGCTTAAGTTATCAGTGACGCCTGCTAATATGGCTAAACCAGCATTAGGTTGTCCCCATCGTGCAATGAAGAGTTCGCCTTTCGAGTTTTCGGCAGAGTTTCGTGCTGAGACTAGGCCGTTAAGTTCGCCTGAGAACTGCTGAAAGGCACCGCCTGCTTTTTGTTGAAACTTTGTGAGCTTACCACCAAATTTCCCTTTGAATTTTTCGCCACTCTGACGGATCTCTTGGATCTTTTGTTTTGTATCGTCTGAAATGGAGAGGTCAAGGATATCATCGGCAATCCTATTGAAGTGATCCATATAGGTATTGAGAATCTGGTAGTGGAGTGTAAATCGGTTAATGAAGCCTTGTACGTCTTGGACATAGTCGTAAAAGTTATCGCTATTCATACGATAACTGACGATTCGAAATGTTGAACTGTAATAGTTCCAATTGTCGCCATTAGGTGCAGATCCAGGGGTGTCAGAATCGTCATTGTCGCTGCCACTTGATTGAGAAAGGTCTTGGGTATTTTCACTTACATCAGGGATATCTCCTGAGGGTTCTGCTGTAGGTAGAATTTGTTTGAATTTATCAGCGACCATTTCTAGTACGATAGTTTGTCGGTCTAGTTCCGCTTTTTGTTCGTCGGAATTTGGATTGTTACTGTCTATGTGGGATTCGTAGCCTGTTCTCGCTATTCCTCCAGGGGTATGATAGTTCGTCCCTGATTCTGCGCCAAAAAAAGCGCTTTTAGTGGTGTTGTAATTACCCACGTTTTCTGTTTCTAGGTTTACCACATCGGGCTTGCGGCCATCTTGGCCAACGGCGTCACTTAAGGCATTCCAGCTTCGGTAGGAAGTTGCTTTACCGCTGCTGTAATTGGCAAATACCTGTAAAAAGAGTAGCCAATCTGTTTTTTCCCATGGGACGAGTTTGATATGTTCGGGGACGTTAGATACGGTATCGGCAGGAACGACAATTCGTTTTGCCCAATGGGGATCTAGTCCGTCGGGATTAAATAGCTCACTTGTTTTGGTGGAATCAGTACTAGGTGTGTCAACCTCCATTAAGAAACGCACCATGGGGTTATCGACTTGATCGTCGCCTATTGTATCAAACTTACCATGTGTGTCGGCTGCCTGATATTGGCGGTCTTCCACAACTATGAGTTCTTTCTTTAATAAATAGTCTATAAGTTTGGTTCTATCGACGATTTTTGTGAGTGGGGACTCAGACGTCACGACGGCTCTATCGAGTGCTTTAAAGGAGTCTGCATTGAGTTTGCCGGGCTCAGTTACTTGAACCTCGGCGTTAATGGTGTTGCCATCTGCACCTGTGGTGCTGGCAGAACCATCGTCGTTTGTTGGTGTTGGGGGGGCTCCTGCCTCGGTATCGACATTTGGCAGGTCGTCTATGTTTGGACCAAATGCATAAGGAAGAGCCGTCCAAAAATGGTTCCATTGGTATTGGATTACTGTGGATGTTTCGTTAGCGGTTTTTAGGTGTCGTTTATCTACCATTTCCTGCGCTGCCTCGATTTCATAAGGAGCGGCGTAGTAACTCAACCAGACCTCATCTGGCTGGTGTTGTGCTTTGGCGACGGTATTGTTTTTTTCTATAAAGTCTTTAATGAAATCCAAATCGTTATCGGATCCCGAGACGTTTGTGGTTGTTGTGCCGTCTTCGTTCGTGGTTTTTGTCTTTATTTTTTTTTGGGTATCTGAGCCAAGAACATTGACAACGCCGTAATCATCCGCCAAAAAGTCTGCTTGGTTTTCAAGAGTGTCGAAATGATTCCCTTCCCTACTAAAATCTATAGGGCCGGGAGACCCGTCTGTTACACTTTCTCCGAGCGTGTGATAAAAGGCCTTATTAATGGTTTTCCATAGCTCACCATTTTGGGTGCTTTCTGAGAGAGCCTTGCCATCCTGAGTTTTAATCGCTTCGCCATCTATGGTTCCATTAAAGAGGTTAAATACTTCAGTAGGTATATTCAGATCTTTCCAACCTTCTGGTTTGTGATAATTTGTTGCATTTTTGATGTACCATGATAATTTTTTGTTCAATTGGTCGTTTATTATGGATTGAGGGTTAGTAGCCTCATTGTCGACATCGCTTAAGGCGGCCTCCCCATTCATTTTAGCGACATATCGATTGTAAGTGTCTTTCCAAAAAATGTTTGTAAATTCTTCATGTTTTAATTTGATGAGTCCAATTTTGGTTTGCATGACCCTGTTTTGAAGCTTGTCCCAGGTTTTTAAGAGACTGCCTTTTCCGGGGAGGTCTGCCCATTTGAGAGGATTGCTACTGTCTTTTACTAGGTCATGGATGCCTTGGGTTGCATGGGGTTGTTCAGTTAACTCTGAATTGGCATCGGGAACCTCTCCAATCCCAAATTCGCTACGTAATAATTGTGCTTTAAATGTAGAGCCTGCGGCAGTAGCTGTTTCGTAAAACTCGTCGATAACGCCAAATTGTGTCCAGTGCCGGTCATTGAATTCGAATAATATATCTAGTTCTTTGGGATCAAATTCTTTGATGGCGTTGTTGGCAGTAGGATCGAGTCTTAACCATTTGGATTTTGGGCCTCTGGGCAGAAAAAATTGGACAATAGTATGTCCCATTCCTTCTAGTCCGTAAAAATGGCCTGCTGATATTTTGACCATATCTCGGATACTTGCATCAGTAAATCGGTGTCGTTTCAAAAGGGTCATTAGACCAGAGGCTGTTAGTAGGGCAATGTCTTCACAATCCCCGGCTCCTTGCTTGAGTGTTGTACTCACATTATTCCAGGTGTCTTTTTCCACGTCAGGTACATAACGGATGTTTGTTTTGACATACTGGGCCCATTTCTTTGCAAGATGTTCAAGAGACATCTTTTTTGAAAAATATGTCGATTCAAACAATGTGTCTATGAGACTGTGAAGGGCCTCATCTTTTGGGTTAACAAGATGCATCCGTTTTTTAAATTTGAGGGAAGTGTTGTTGTATTCAGGTGTTTTCTTGAGTGTTTTAAGGATAGATTTTGAAAGACCGGATGTTGTGTCTAGACCTTCTGGCAGTAGGGCTTTAAAGGTGTTGATTTTACTTTGTTGTTCTATGGTGATCCCTATTTTTTGGGTTGCAAGGGGTGTGGTGAGCTCTTCTAATACATTGTGTATGGCTTGGAGGTCAGTCGGTTTATGTGTTAGTTGCCCTGATTCAATAAAATTTTGTGTGATTCTAGCTTCATTAGCGGAGATAGATGAACTATCTAGTCGATTGAGATAGAACAGAAGTGTTTGTTTGAAATGGATGTTTTGTAGTTCAGAAAAAGAGCGATGTTGTTTTTGCTGTTCGGATGGGTCTTTGGATGTGGCTGATTCATAGGTTGATGCATCAGTATGGTCACCCATGAAAGGTGTTTTTGACTGACCTGTTTGGTTGATGCTTAGGTTCAACTGTTCTGTCATACCCGGCCCCTTTATCCAACTCTTATACAGGGTGGATTGGTGTTGTGGACATGACCTTGTGTTAACCTATGATGTTTAGATCAGTCCCCCCTAACATTATTATGTATCGTTTAATTTAACGATAAAGATGTATTTATGAGATCTGTTTTTTTAAGGGGGTATGTGACGTTAGTTATTATCTTGATCAGTGTTATGGAGTGTATTCATCAGTTCATGGCCAAATACGTCACGAAAAACCCATTCTTCAGGGAGTATAGGGAAAAGACTCATGTAGGGCTTGAGTTTGTAGAAACCTGTTCTTTTGATGACCTGTTTTAACTTTTCAAGGTAGCTGTCGCTGGGGTTGTCCTGCAGATGCGCTAGGATTAGTGGAAAAATAAAATAGGTTGTTTTTGCTAATGCAACGGTTAGCGTTAATACTCGTTTATGATTAGGACTGTTTTTAAGTTCTTTTAACAAAAAGGAATAGGATTCCACATAGTCCGTGCAAGCAAGGTTTAAGATGATATCGTCTTGTTTGTCTTCGGCGTACATGTCGAAATTATCTATGAGTTGTAGAAGGGTGTTTTTATCGAATGTAGCTAAAATAAAACTTGCAGATTTGGTGACATGGGGAATTTCACTTTCTTTAAGAATCTTGAATACGGTTTCAAGGTCGTGAGTACTAACATTCTTGCCCATGATATGTTTTTTCTCAACATTTATTAAATATTGGTAGTCGTCCATTGTTGTTGATTTAAACGGAGAATTGGAGGTTGTGTCAATAGACTAACATGGCGGTCTTGTATCATTTGATTATGAAGAATAGTGTTTTTCTTGATTTTTTTATAGAGTCTTAAATGAAACATAAAATATAGGTACATAAAAAGAACGTGTCTACTCGATATGAGTAATAGTAAACGTGACTATTTTGGCAAAGAGGCCATAACAACAGGAGGTGTCTAACGAAGCAACATGACTATAATGGATAATATAAATGTGTGACCAATTTAGATATTATCCATTTCCTTAGACTTAATACAGATAACTTATAAATTTTATCCACGGGGAAAGGGGGGCAAATCATCTAGGAGGACATCAAATGAGCGGACAATTAAATACAATGGCTGGTATCGAAGAAGCAGGTAAATTAGCAGGGAATGCCTATACAGAGGGGATTGAAGGTGTTAGAGATTCATTGGAAACCCCAAATGCAGGTGAAACCACACTAGGTAAAATGGTAGGCGCTTCGTTAGACTTGACGAATGAAGAAACAAAGTATCAAGTTAAATCAGGGGTTCCTAAAAAAGCAGCGGCAGAGTTAAAGAACGTTGGATCAGCGATTAACCAGGCATCACGATAAGCGCCATTCGTTGTTACTAGAGATTATCCTTAAACTCTAGGTAGTTATAGAAATGGTCAAGAAAAGGGGGGGGGTATGGCCGAGCAAGTGTCAGTTGATTTTTCTAATGCGTCGGTACGAGAAGAATATGCAGAACGTGCAGGTAATCAGTTCCAGGAAGCATTAGAGACTATGGCCGAAACACTTAACACTGGTAATGATACGTCGTTAGGTGAAATGGTGAAGACACATTTGAGAATTACTGAGCAAGAGACCTCCTATTCGGTTCAGAAAGGGTTGCCAGAAAAGACAACCAAAGCAGTGAGCCAAGTAGGACAGAAAATAGCTCAAACAGCAGGATAGTAATATTTAAAAGGAGGGGGTTAACTATGGCAATTGAATTTGATACAGCTGATAAGCGGGTTGGTGTAGCTCAAGGAGCCGGTGAGGAGTTTGAAGCAGCCCTAGAGTTTATGGCCGAAACTTTGTCAGATACTGCGGGTGTAGGATCGTCGTTAGGAACAATGGTTATGACGCAATTAGGCTTAACAGAGAAAGAAACGACCTATTCGGTGAAAAAGGGTTTACCGGAAAAGGCAACTAAAACAGTTAGTCAGGTTGGACAGAAGATTTCTCAACAAGCAGGGTAGACTTTATTGGTTTAATGGTAAAGAGAAGAGGTGTTTTGGGGGTGGCCGTTATGATGTGACCCTAAATCACTCTTCTCTTTTTAGTGTTAGAGGCGGTACTATGTTAAACGTTAGAATCATACCTTTAGAAAGGGGATAGACTAGTGGCAGAGCAAGCACAAGCAGTGGTAGCAGGGCGATCACATATTTCGTTGGTTAATACAACCAAGGTTCATGCGATCTATGATTTTGCGTTTGGTGATTATTTAGCAACAGAGACATTTTTTAGTGAACTGTCTCGGATACAAGCAGGCCTTATTAATAAAGGTGAAGTTGAGTTATCAACGGGTAATGTGGCTAAACTAGATGAGGCAGGGGGCTTATTGGCGCTTCAAATTCATATGGAAGGTTTGAATGCAGCTAAGGATGCGATGCAAGGGTTAGCCAAACTAGGTCTTAAAAACGAAAATAAACTTTGGACGCTACAGTAGGAGATTTATTTTATGTCAGAGATTGAAAAGTATAATGGGCCGAAACCACCAATGTTTCCGTTGCAATTGAATGCAAGGGTTAAAAACACATTTACTTTGGAATCTGGTTTTGGCGAACATTTAGCGGACTTATTAGGTGATGATGGTATGCCGTCTAAAAAAGGTGATAAAACCTCTGACACACAATCTCTTCTTCATTCAGTTAAGGGGTCTAAAGAGGGGCCTAGCCAAAAGCAAATGGCGAATATAAAGGCTGCGCGTCAAATCGCTATGTTTCAAAAAGCCTTAGATTTTATGCCACGAGTTAAATTGGCTCATATTGAACAAACTGGGGAGAGATATAATCAAGAGAATCTTAAGAGCGATCGTTATATGGATTTTCGTTTTGGTTTGAACGCGGCGTTTTGGAACGCAGAAAAGCAGTTTTTGAAACGGAAACGAGAGCGTCTTGATGAGAAAAAGGCGATGGCCAATCCCTTTAGTGTTTTTTTCAATGAAATTGGAAACCCTGAGGGCGCTTTTGGAGACAGACCTCTAGGTGAAGGGGATTATCTTGTTAAAGATGTTTACGGCCACTCAAAGGAAGAATTATATGGCGAACCCTTTGATGGTTTAATGGCGGGTGTGGGTAACACATGGTCTCATAATTTAAATTTATATCATGGGGCTGCTTCTTGGAATCCATTTAAGAAGCAGGATACCAAAAACTTTGAGACGTTTATGAATCATGCCGCTTATAAATTAATGAACCAAACATTTAATAGTCCGTTGAAGGCGGTAGAGGCCTTTGATGCCAATCTTTGGGATAACATAAACACGAACATGCAGCGTCTTCAGAATTTTAAAAGTGTGGGTTCAGGTGGTTTTCGTAACCCTAATGTTCCTTTGGAAGAGGATGATTTTGATTTGAATTGGGAAAATGCACCTGACCCCTATAACGATAATGATGATGAAACGCTCATTGAATCTTTTGATGTGAACGCTAATTTTTATACCATGGGGATGTCTGAAATGTGGCAAGGGTTTCAGACCGATGATGTATTCTCATTTATTATGGCAGGCTATGAGTCAAAGAAGCGAGGGATTGCGGCCTATCGTGATTTGTTAGGGAAGGTTGCTGACTTACCTAACTCTCGTGGTTCCGACCTTGAGAAAGAAGCAGAAAAGGTAAAGAAGGTTGTTAAGTCTTCCCAGAACTGGTGGAATAATGTGGGACAGGATCTCTACAATAAAAGTATGTTGCTTCCATTTGCATTGATGCCCAATGTGGTCCATTCTTTATCCATTATGATGGATGCTTGGGGTGATTGGGGTGGTAGCGATGCTTTTGAATCAGCCATGCCGATTACGCATGATTCCTATGGGTTTAAAGACAAAATGATTAGTGGTTATTTAGAGTATGTGGACTCATCTTATATACGTAAGAATTTTCAATCTACGGGTATTGTGACTTCCAGTCTTATTTCAAAGCGGAGTAACTTGTCTGGCGATAGCATTCTGTCTAGATTGAAGGAAGAAAGGTTCTTAGATAGTTCTCTTCGGGTAACATCAAAATTTAAACCCAATGGATCCTATAGCCAATTTGGGGACTGTTTTTCAGATGTAGATGCAGGTAAGGTTTTTAATATTATGCAGCAGGCTGTGGGAGGACTATTAGATATAGGGGCGTATGATAATACCCGTATTAATGGTGAACATCGGACCGATTTGTCCTTGATTATGCCTACAGGGGAGTCTAAACTTCTCCCTTCTGTATTACGAAATATTAATAGTGGTGATACACCACTAGAAAAGTATACGAATGCGCGTGACGCCTATAATACCTTTTTTGATATGTTTGAATCTATGACGGCCCTCAACCTTCAACATGAGGGATCTAACGGTAAGGTTGTAGGTCGTCATGTTCCAGGTGGTTTTGAGGTGGATGTTTATCCAAATGGCCAATGGAAAGAATGGGATTTGTCTAAGGATATGATGGAAGTTGATGGCGAGAGTGTGCCATCACCAGGTTGGGTAGATGTTAAAAACAAACCTGTTTCTATCGTTTTTTCTTCTGAGAAGCATGCACAGGAATTTTTAGATCGTATCCGAGGATTGATTGCATTATTAGAGCCTGTTGTAGGTGGATTTGACCCTGCCAATAATATGGGGCCTGGTCATGCTAGTTGGACTTATGAAGGTGGTGAAGCACGGCTTTGTAACTTGCGGGTCTTGGTTGATAATGCAGGATCGATTGAACGGACTGAATTTATTACTCCAGATAGCCCTTATTATAAGTTGCAGGTTGATTTTTTACCGCATCATGATAATGATGGTGCTGTGGAGAATCCTGATGATGAGTATCAGGCGATTCGTGGTTTTGATCGATTCTTTCATATTGGAGGGGACAGTTGGGGCCGAAAGATTAATCGCTATATTCAGGATAAGGCATTATGGGGGTTAGGGCTAGAGGTATTTAAGGTGTCGTCGATGAATTATATGAGCCGGATTAGTCATCGTCGGAAAAAAGAGAAATATAGTGAGGAAAAAGAAGAACACCGTATTGAACAAATTAATAAAAAATTGACTGAAATGCGGCAAAAACGACAGAAAAAGATGTCTGACCGGTTACGTATGAAACGGGTTTCTGAGCGTCGTGCAGAAGAGAAAAAACAGCAAGCTAAACGGGAGGCTCGGCGTAAAGGTGAACAGCGTGGTAGAACTAAAGCTAAACGTAAGTCCTAGGGGAGGCTGTTATGTCTGTTGATTTAACCAGTATTGATCCTGATAGTGCTAATAAAATAGAAACCAATGTCTATTATAAAAAGCTTCAACAAGATTTGAAAGAAAAACAAACATTGCATCAGTCTGGGGAAAAGCGTTCTGATACAGAGGATGTGTCGGATCAGAAAGTTAGTAATATTCAGAACATTCAAAGTCAGGCCACGGGTAAGTTGGATCAGTATGTGGATAAATTTGAGAGAGGCTTTCAGTGGGAATCTGATGTGGATGGTGAATCGCAGTTATCGGCTATTGGTGATGCCCCTCTTATTACGACAACAGATTTAAAAAATGATGGTCGTCGTATTTTGCGTTTGATGGGTCAAACCATTGATTTTTCGTCACGATTACCTCGGTTGAAAGAAAGTTATATGCAGACGGTCTTACAGTCACGGACCCACAACATGTTTTTGTCTAAATACGCGCAATTAAAACTGGGTTTAGTGGGGCAGCTCTTGTCTGTATTGGGAATTTCCTCGGAGGAATTAAAGATTTTACAAAATCAGGCTATTCAAGCAGGGATTGAGGAGAATATTCGTTTGGTTGCCGAAAATGTGTATAACATGGAGCTTATTGAGCTTATTTATGGACGGACTCGTAAATCACGGAAGCCTATGGCGCGTTTTCAGGAGTCGCAGCGGCAATTGATTGCCAATATGGCCCTGTTAGGTAACGTGGATTATTGGAGTCCTATTCGGATGCGTGAAGAGCAGTTGCGTCAATGTGCACGTATTGTTGACGAATTTAAGAAAGAACTCTCTGCACTTAATTATCAATTAACTTATTTTCATCAGGAGGGCTCTAATCATGGCAAAACGTAATCCTGCTAATGAGCCAAACCCTATTTCTGTTAGTCTCAGTGAAAAGAGTAAAGAGACTGTTACTGCTGCGGATGTGCTCAGAAAAATGGATAAGTTATCCTTTTATATAAAAAAAGCGGAGGCACGTCTCACTAAGCACGGTCGTACCTTGGCACAGTTGGTAGATATTAATAAGAAGGAAAAGGATCTCTTGAAGGCGGGTCTGAAATTATATGGGGTTGAAGATGAGGAGACGCATATATGAATATTAATGTTAATCGAGATTTGCCTATTAATGAACCGTCTCATATTGAGCAAAGTGCAGTTGTTTATGCTGATCTTGATGACAAGGATCAAAGCGATATTAAGGATGCTAAGAAAAGGGCTAAGGCGTCTAAAAAGGCCAAGTCTGATAAGCCATCCTCTGTTGGTCTACTCAATCGCGAGGTTGATGCAGACGATTTACTTGATAGCTTTTTTAAGGGTGCTGGCGATGCAAAAGCTGTTAAAAAGGGCTTGGCTCAAAATCAACGTGTTACACAAGAACTAAATCGTGCGGCGACAGAGTTTTTGAAGGGCGAGATGACCGAAGATTATTCAGATGTTATTAAACTTACTCAGAATGCATCCTTAAAAAAGCAGGGTGATTTGAAAAAGAAGGATGTCTTACGTCAATCATCGCGAGAGTCGCGTCTTGATGGAAAGCAACGCCGTGTTTTAGGTGAACGTGGCTTACAAGCCATGGGGAAGGCGGGGGTTCCTGAAGAAGTGATTAAATCGCAGCTTCCAGCAAGTGAAAAAGCAAGACAGTTTTCTACGCAACAGAGGCAGCAGACAATTGCTAAATATATGATGGCTTATTCGGATGTTATTCTGTCGGATTCTCCCCAAAAAAAGCAGTATGTAGAGACATTACAAGCTAATTTAGAGACAATGGGTGTCTCTTTAAAAAAGATGAAAAAAATGGAAGGGAAGTTGCAGCAGCTTATGCATCACGATGTGAAGCAGCAAATTAAAGGGACTGTCCTTGACTTTATTTTGTCCTTTGCCAGTAAAAACATGAACCCAGATTTATTGAAGTATGATAAAAAATATAAAGCGTTAAAGGAGTTGGGTGAACAGATAGGTCTGTATGGTGATGATCGTGAGGTGCTAAAGGATCTTGAAAAAGATGCCAAGCGAGATGTCCGGCGATTTATTACAGAGACCTTGGATAATTCTTTAGTCAAAGGTCGTCTTAAAGGTGGCGATACGGTTCGTGAAATTATTAGGGCGTTTGATAAGCTTAACATGATTGCCGGGATGGCAAAATTTGATAGCTCAGAGTATATGAAGACGATACAGGCAAAGATGTTAAATTGGGGATTATTGGATAATCCAAATTTAGAGATTAAAGGGGCTCTAGACTCTGATCCTCAGGGTGGAAAGCAGAAAGATGAACAGAGCTTTGTTTCGGATGCAGATGATATTGTGGCTATTGAAGAACAGTTACGGCTTTTTTATATGCAGCGTTATGTTAAGCACGGTCTGTTTGAGCGAGTTGATGTGATGTTAAAGATACGTCGTTTGAAACGACACTTGGTTTCTTTAGGGGGCTATGATGACGATAAAATGGAGACCCTTAAAGAGGAGGCTCAGGCCTTAGCGCGAGTTCGACTAATGGATTTGTTAACAGAGGCTTTTGAAGAGCGAGCCACATTACCGGAGTTAAAGGGGACTTCTTTTCATTTAGTCCAACGGAAACTTAAAATTGCCTTAAAGGGCTTTCGCTCCTTAAAAGAGCCTATGGTTAAAAACGATCTTAAAGCTATCCGTGATCGTGTGAACCATAGTATGTTTTCTGTGATCAAGGAAACCTATATTAAAATCGAAATACAGCTTGAGCTAGACCCTAAAAATGTGGCTGTAAAACAATCCTATAAACAAACATTGATGATTCTTGAACGGTTAAAAGCGGAATCACATATCCAAGAATCCATAAAACCTAAGGAATTCGAAGATGCGACGATGCATTCTGATATGACGATCATTGAAGCCGTTTAACTGGTGAATCCGTCTTAGTTAGGTTATAATAGACTTATACTTTTATCATTTATATACGATGTTTAGAATTTACTAAATAGTGGAATAACACTGTTGTTAAGGAGGCGTTTTTCTTATGTTAGATATCTATAAACATATTAATAATTCATTACAAGCCTTAGAGGGCGCTCTTCGTATTGCCATTGCTAATGCGGATAACTTTAATACACCAGGTTTTAAATACACATTTACATCGTTTACGACCATGTTTAATGATGTTCGCCATGAAGGGTTAGAAAAAACTAACCCTATTCAATATGGGCCTAGTATGACTATTGGAGCGACAGCTACAGATTACAGTCAAGGGAATATTGGGTTTGGTACAGGGTTAGATTCAGCAATTGTTGGAGAGGGGTTCTTTATGCTCTCTCAGTCTAGTAATGAATTTGATTCTGGTGCGCCAAAGGTGTATACACGTGCAGGGCAATTTGCCCGTGGTTTTGACGGTAAGCACCTTGTTGATAACCATGACCGAAAGGTTTTTGCCTTTAAATTAACCAAAACAGGTCAGATTGCCAACCCTATTCCTGAAGCTATTAATGTTGAGGATGAATTGGATATAGGCTTTCTTGATGGCGGTATTTTGGTGAATAACTATCAGGCAAAAAAGGATGCTATTGCAAAGGGTGATACAGGTGATGATTTGCCTGAACAAGAATTTCTTTATCAACTAGCGTTAACAACGTTTCGCAATAAGCAAGGGCTTGTCTTAGGTTCTGGGTCTGCATTGAAATCAACCTCTGCATCTGGTCAACCTATAGATCCCAGTATCTCAGATGATGGGGGTTATGGTGAAGTTCGGGCTGAAGCATTGGAATCGTCTAATATTAGTGTGGCTAAAGTTGCCTTAGATATGAATCAATTGAATAGAGGTTTCTCTGCTGTTCAGGGGATTATTGATGATATTAATAGGATTGTGAATCAGTTAGTTCAAAAACTGTCAGCATAATTTGTTGGTAGTGTAAGTGAATTTTCTCATAACAACTTAACTGTTTTTAGGTGTGAAATAATAGGTGATCACGAGACATGTGATGCCAAAGGTTGTCTAACTATACGGGGTGAATGACGGGTATCTTAAGGTTCTATGAGTCCATACCCACCCTCATCTAGAGGATAGATTACGTTGATTTCTTCGGTGTGTGAGTTTCGGAACATTAAAAATGATAGATGCTCTAGGTCTGCAATTTGTGCTGCATCTTGGGGGTCTAATGGTTTTGGGTGGTAGTGTCTAACTGCTTTTTTCTTGTTTGATGTGTGATTATTTTGTGCTGTGATTAAGGCATCTAAACGATCTTCTTTTGTCATGGCGTTTCGACGGCTTTTTAGTTTGTCATGATGTTTTTTGAGTTGTCTTTCTAGTTTGTCAAAAATAGCATCAATACTTGCATATAAACTGGAGGATGTTTCTTTTGCTCTGATGACGGTTCCAGAGGCCCATATTGTTGCGGCTGCAATTTGACGCGTCTCCTCGTCAGAGTTATCTGAGATATCGAATTCAACTACAATTTCTTGTATATTTTCAAAAAAACGGTCCAGTTTCTCCATTTTCTTTTGGGCGTATTCCTTAAGCGATGGGGAAATGTCTACATGTCGAGCTCTGATATTTATTTTCATGATGAAGCGCTCCTGAATATATAGATTTTGTTGTTTTTTTGATATAACTTTGTTAAATAGCGACGCAAATGATACTATCATATTTAGCTAGTTATTGCAATAAATCATCATCGTTTTGAGGGTGGATCTTTTTAGACTTTATGAGGAAGAGGTTGCTTATGAAAGTTAATGTATTAATTTTAGCAGCGGGAAAAGGGACCCGTATGAAATCAGATTTATCAAAGGTTGCCCATCTTGTTGCGGGTAAGCCTATCGTTAGTTACGTGGTGGATACGGTATCCTCTATTGAGAATCTGGATAGTGTTAATGTGGTTGTAGGTTATCAGTCTGAGTTAATTCGGTCGTCATTGAATTATGCAAATGTCACGTTTATTGAGCAGCTTGAACAACTTGGGACAGGTCATGCGGTAGTCGTTGGGCGAGATCATTTTTCTGGTAGAGAGGATGACCTATTAATTGTCTTGCCAGGGGATTGCCCACTTGTGGAACAAGAGTCTTTAGAAAAATTGATTTCTTTACATCAAGAATCTGATTCTTCAGCAAGTATTTTAACCACTCATATGGCTGATCCTGCGCATTATGGGCGAATCTTGCGTGCTGAAATGGGAACGGTTGTTGGTATTCGTGAAGCAAAAGATTGTACGTCGTCTCAATTAGAAATTACCGAGATAAATACAGGGATCTATTGTTTTAACATAGGGTTATTATTTAAAATGTTGGATCGCGTGACTACGGATAATTCGCAAAAAGAGTATTATTTAACAGATGTCATTCATCTCCTTAAGGAGTCTGGTCATATCGTTTCAGCTTATTGTACGCCCAATTCTGAACAGGTTATAGGTGTGAATACAAGACAGGATTTAGCCCTTATCAATAAAGTGTTGTACGCGCGAAACAATGATTATTTTATGTTGAATGGGGTTACTATTGTGGATCCCAATGCCACGTTTATCGATTCGACTGTCTCTATTGGTTCTGATACCATTATTCATCCCTTTACTGTTATTCAAGGAGAAACGGTTATAGGGCAACATTGTGAAGTGTTTTCTCATTCAGTGATTCGAGGTGGAACTATTTCTGATAATCATAAAGTACCGCCTTTTAGTTGTTATGACTCATAGGATGATTTATAGTAGGGATATGTTGTTTTTTAATCGTGAGGGCTATTATGCCGTTTAGTCAGAAGCGAATTCTTACGCCTGTTTATAAAGAAGTAATGGGGGATCTAGATACTCCAGTATCTGTTTATTTGAAGCTTAATCAAACCTATAGCTTTTTATTAGAGAGTGTCACCGGGGGAGAGAATATTGCACGGTATTCGTTTATTGGGTTTGATCCTTTTTGTTCGGTTGAGTGCAGAAAGACTGGGGCTACGGTGACTTATGATGATGAGCAGGTGGTGACTGAAACGGGTGCTATTGAGAGTGTTGAGAAGGCCTTAAAGAGTTTTGATATCGAAGAGTCTGTTGATTACCCCTTGGATAAGTTACCTCGATTTATTGGTGGGGCTGTGGGGTTTTTCTCTTGGGAGGTTATTTCTGAGATAGAAAAAGTTCATTTCTCTAAAGATAATTTGTCGCCTGTGCCGTTGGCCCATTTTATGTTTCCTAGTGCGATGGTCATTTTTGATCATGTGAAACGAAAAATTATCCTTCTTGTTCTTGTTAAAGAGGGTGATATAGATGGTGCTAAGATACGTTTGGATGAGATAGAGGCGGTTTTACGGTCTCCGCTCACTAAAGCTACGGTAGAGTTGTCACCTGAACAGATAGAGGCCCCCTTTGATCATGTCTCTTCCAACTACGATGAATTGGACTTTAAGGACCATGTTCTAAAGGCGAAGAAGCATATTTATGAAGGTGATGTATTCCAGCTTGTGTTATCTCAAAAATTTCAATTGAAGTCTAAGAAAAATCCCTTTGATGTTTACCGTAAATTGCGATCGTTGAATCCATCTCCATACATGTATTTCTTTAATATGGATAGTTATCATATTATAGGGACGTCGCCAGAAATTTTGGTTCGGCTTGAAGATAGAAAGGCAACCTTAAGGCCTATAGCAGGTACTCGGCCTCGACTATCAGGTCAAGAAGATGCTCTGATACGGTCTCTTGTAGAAGACGAGAAGGAAAAAGCAGAGCATATTATGCTTGTGGATCTGGGGCGGAATGATTTGGGGCGTGTGTGTCAGTTTAATACTGTTAAAACCACGTCTGTGATGGGCATCGAGCGCTATTCTCATGTATTGCATATGGTGTCTAACGTTGAAGGTGTTTTGGAGGAGGGGAAAACGTGTTTTGATTTATTGAAAGCGACGTTCCCTTGTGGCACGGTAAGTGGGGCGCCAAAGATTCGTGCTATTGAAATTATTGAACAATTAGAGCCCGATGCAAGAGGACTTTATGCAGGGGCGCTGGGGTATATCGATTTTAGAGGGAATATGGACCTTTGTATTACGATTAGAACTATTCTAGCTTATCAAGAATCGTTTTATGTTCAGGCTGGCGCAGGGATTGTTTCTGATTCTATCCCAGAAAATGAATATCAAGAGACACGAAGTAAGGCGCGTGGTATGATTGAGGCTTGCTTATGAACTTGCTTGTTATCGATAACTTTGATTCTTTTACCTATAATTTAGTACAGTATTTTGGTGAGTTGGGTGAGCAACCGCTTGTTTTCCGTAATAATGCGATTTCGATTGATGAGATTAGGGCAATGAAGCCTAGACATATTGTGATTTCGCCTGGTCCTGGTCGCCCTGAAAATGCAGGTGTTAGTGAGGAGATTATCAAAACGTTTTATAAAGAGGTCCCTATTCTTGGGGTCTGTTTAGGGCATCAAGCCATTGGTCATGTGTTTGGAGGGACTATTATCCACGCACCAAACTTGATGCATGGGAAGACCTCTTCTGTGTTTCATGATGGTCAGACTGTGTTTAACCAATTGTCTAATCCTTTTCCTGCAACACGTTATCATTCGCTAGTTATTGAAAAAAAATCATTACCAAATTGTTTACTAGTTACGGCACAAACCGAAGATGGGGTTATTATGGGTGTTCGCCATCGTGAGTATCCTGTGGAGGGGGTTCAGTTTCATCCTGAATCTATTCTAACCGAACAAGGGAAAGCCTTACTCGAGAATTTTATTAAACTATTCTAGGGAATGTTAAAAAATGGCGTTATGCAGCTGAATGCTGAGGCTCAACTATATAGGTACGGCTGAAGCCTCCCCTCCCAGATAGTTCTCGCCTCAACCTTCAACCACCTACCACCATTTTTGAACATTCCCGGTACCAACTTCAATGGCTCTATGCAGCTGAATGCTGAGGCTCAACTATATCGGTACGGCTGAAGCCTCCCCTCTCAGATAGTTGTCTCCTCAACCTTCAACCACCTACCACCATTTTTTGAACATTCCCGGTACTAACTTCAATGGCTCTATGCAGGCTTCGTTTTATAAGTGTTTGAAAGTTAACAGAGGTATCTTCTAGTTGCTTTCGCATCCAATTGAGCCCCTTTAGGGGTTTTAGGGGGTTATGAGGACCTAAAAGGCTCCCCCCTTCGATATGTTGTGGTGTGTGATAGGATAGTGCAGTAGGGTTGTTTGTTCTTTTGTTGATAAAGGAGTGGATTGGAAGAGCTCTCTTACCACTCCTCTTGTTTGGACATAGGGGTGAGCTCCCGTTGGGGCGTGGTTAATGAATGGATTGGGTCGTTTAGCGACTTCATTGTATAGTTTTAGGTATGGTTTTGAACAGATCTTGTCGGTGATAGGGGATGTGAGAGGGCTTTATTATGGAAGGCTCGTGTATGTTGTAAAGCAGATTTTAATCGTGAAAGCTGTTGTAAATGCATGTGTAGCCTCTTAATCAAGCGTTAATTTTAAGTCTAAAATAGAGCGGTTGTGTTTAGACTTAGTTGTTTTTTTGTTGGTAGAATGTACTTGGTAATTAACTACATCATTATCCTTCTGGTATTGTCAAAATGAATATTACTCATTGGAGCTGTCGCGATATATCCAATCTGTACAATTTTGAAACAGTTTTGGTTTCGGAAACATGTCATTTTGCGATAGCCTTTCATTGGAATTAAGGATCTTTTGACAACCTATGGTTATTTGGTTTAATGATTTAGGTTAATGTTGTGTGCTATTGACTATTCTGTTGGAGATAGTAATATGATAAGCACATATGAGAAAGTCTTAAGTTCTTATGCAATTGCGTTAGTAGGGCAAGGGCTAGTGAAACGCTTTGATTCTATGAGTGGGACTAACCTAATAGCCTCACCTTTTGCACGGACCAGTACAATAGTGACATTGTATAATGGACATACAAAAAAAGGGGCTATTTTTCATTTTGATCGTTTTAGTATTCATTATATTCATAAGACGTTAAAAAATATGAAGAGAAGGTTATTGTCAACTCAAGCTAGGCCTTTGGATATGACACTTTTTGGGGGTGTGGAGCTTAGTGTTTACGGGAGTATTTCGAGGGCGGTTAAACAATAACTTAGACGTTTACATATGAGCTATACCCATGATGTTTGAGCTTGGTTTGATTGTCAGTGTCGAACTTATTCGGTTATCTTGGATTTAGATAGTGGTGAGTCGATTGTGGATAGTCGGATAAGTGTGGGTAATCAGATGGTTAATAGTGTAGATTTTACTGCATTTGATAATTGCATTAAACGTGAACAGAGTAATCGTTTTGTTCAGCGTGATGGAGTATTTGCTGTTCAAGGATATCAGATTTCAAGAAGGGGTTCTTGTGATAAGGCCCCGGGTTATCCGTTATGGATTCGAGCTTTAGATTGTGGTTAAGATGTGTATTATCTAAATTAGATCTTGCTAAGTATGTTTGTAATGGCTATAATGCATTACTCATATCGCGGGGTGGAGCAGTGGTAGCTTGTCGGGCTCATAACCCGAAGGTCAGGGGTTCGAATCCGCTCACGTCTAGCAATTACTATTAAAGGCGTACTTTTTTTCAGTACGCGTTTTTCTTGTCTGATTGTTCAGACCTGGTTATTATCTTTAAGTATGATGTCTCGTAAATTGGTTTTGTTATCGGGTGGGCAGGATAGTGCCACCTGTTTAGCGGCAGCTCTCGCTACTCCGATTGTGTCTGTCCAAGCGGTAGTCTTTGATTATGGTCAGCGTCATCGTATTGAGATTGATTATTCCAAGAGATTGGCGGCATGCGCAGGGGTTCCTCTTCAGGTTATTGACTGCCCTTTTTTAGCACAATTTAATGATAATTCGTTGACAGATCGAGATCGCCCTATTCGTTTTGAAGGGGCGTCTCTTCCGTCAACCTTTGTTCCTGGTCGAAATATGCTATTTTTAACCTTGGCAGGTATTATGGCGTATCAATTGAAGTGTGATACATTAGTTACAGGTGTCTGTCAGACGGATTTTTCGGGATACCCTGATTGTCGCCATGCGTTTATTCAGACCTTTAACAAGGCGTTAAATTTAGCGTTGGATCGATCAATTAGAGTGAGTACGCCATTGATGTGGTTAACAAAAGCTGAAACAGTTTTGCTTATGGATCGTCTTGGGAAATTAGATTGGTATCAAGAGACGCATACCTGTTATGAAGGAAAGCGTCCTGCCTGTGGAGAATGTCCTTCCTGTGTCCTACGGTTAAAAGGGTTTGAAGAGGCTGGTATAAAGGATCCTCTTTCCTATGAAGGGCTTAAGCTCTAAACTTATCATCTTCCGATAGTCTCAATACAATAGACAGTAAGGGTATAAAAAAGAGCTTATTTTCTAACAGCGCGTTGTATGTCTCGTTGAATTGATTTTTCTTTAATACTATGACGTTTATCGTGCATTTTTTTTGCTTTTGCAAGCCCAAGTTGTATTTTAACTTTATTTTTAGAGAGGTAAAGTTTTAGAGGGACAATTGTAAATCCTTTTTCTTGTGTTTTAGCTATCCACTTATCGATTTGTTGTCTGTGTAGCAGGAGTTTTCTATCTCGTGTAGGGAGTTCATTAGAGAAAGATCCTTGTTCATAGGGCGTGATATGGCAGTTGAATAACCAGAGCTCATTAACAATGATACGTGCAAAGCTTTCCTTTAAGTTTACACGTCGTTGCCTAATAGATTTGACTTCACATCCTTTTAGAACAAGTCCAGCTTCTACTTTGTCTTCGATATGGAAATCGAAATAGGCTTTTTTGTTAGTGGCAATTATATGGCTCTTATCATTCATTATATGGGGTGTCCTACTTTGTTATTTTATTCTTGTTATTGTACAGAAAGACTTTGTTATTGGCGAGTTAACAGTATTTTTTGGAGATGTGTTGTTTAGTCTTTGATATTGGGGGGAATTCGTTGTTGTAATTATCCAAAAAAAGATGTTTGACAAATGGTAGGGAATTTAATATTCTTAATTCTCGCGCTTAACGGTGCAATGTTCTTTGAAATCGATAGAGTTTTGACAATTAATGTCTCCAATTTTCTTAAAAGAGTATTTACTCGAGAGTTATTACTCATGAGTCGCTTTGGACAAGATAGGAAGGGCATATGGAGGATCCCTTGGCATACAGGCTGATGAAGGACGTGGAAAGCTGCGATAAGCTTCGGAGAGCTGCTACAAGCTTTGACCCGGAGATTTCCGAATGGGGCAACCCGTATAGGTTTATACCTATACATCCTTATCAGAATACATAGAGTAGTGAAGGTAACCTGGCGAACAGAAACATCTAAGAAAACAGAGGAATAGAAATCAATTGAGATTCCCTTAGTAGCGGCGAGCGAAACGGGAAGAGTCCAAACCTTGATCATGTTAGTAGCTAGTAGGCGCTGTGATTCGGGTGTTGTAGGGTATTTCTTTATGTAACTACTATTACATAGGCAAGTCAAAAAATCTTATTTTAGTGGAAGAGAGCTGGAAAGCTCTGCCATAGATGGTGATAGCCCAGTACATGAAAAAATAAGATCTTGCTGGAAATATTCCTGAGTACCGCGGGGCACGTGAAATCCTGCGGGAATCCGGGTGGACCATCATCCAAGACTAAATACCATCGTATGACCGATAGTGTACCAGTACCGTGAGGGAAAGGTGAAAAGAACCCCGGAAGGGGAGTGAAATAGAACGTGAAACCATATGCTTACAAGCGATCGGAGCTCTGACTTGTCAGGGTGACGGTGTGCCTATTGAAGAATGTGCCGGCGACTTAATGTCAGTAGCAAGGTTAAGCTTTGAAGTGGAGCCGTAGCGAAAGCGAGTCTTAATAGGGCGTTAGTTACTGGTATTAGACCCGAAACCCAGTGATCTATCCATGGACAGGGTGAAGCGAAAGTAACATTTCGTGAAGGCCCGAACCAGTTGATGTTGAAAAATCATTGGATGATCTGTGGATAGTGGTGAAATGCTAATCGAACTGGGAGATAGCTGGCTCTCCCCGAAATGACTTTAGGGTCAGCCTTGAGGTTAAGAGATCCAGAGGTAGAGCACTGTTTAGGCTAGGGGTGTCACCAACATTACCAACCCTAGGCAAACTCCGAATGCTGGATTTTCATACTCAGGAGTGAGTCTTTGAGGGCTAAGCTTCATAGACTAAAGGGAAACAACCCAGACCGTCAGCTAAGGTCCCTAAATGTATACTAAGTGGGAAAGGTTGTGAGATTGCTCAAACAACCAGGAGGTTGGCTTAGAAGCAGCCATCCTTTAAAGAAAGCGTAATAGCTCACTGGTCGAGCGATCCTGCGCCGAAAATGTAACGGGGCTCAAGTATACTACCGAAGCTACGGGTTAACTTTTTATTAAGTTAGCGGTAGGGGAGCGTTCTGTTGTAGGTTGAAGTCAAGTTGAAAAGCTTGGTGGACGAAGCAGAAGTGAGAATGTCGGCATGAGTAACGAAAAAATAAGTGAGAATCTTATTCGCCGAAAACCTAAGGTTTCCTGGGCAAGGTTCGTCCACCCAGGGTTAGGCGGTCCTAAGGCGAGGCCGAAAGGCGTAGTCGATGGACAACAGGTTAATATTCCTGTACTACCTATAAATCGTTATTTAGCAAAGAGGTGACGCAGAAGGATAGGTCAGCCACTTATTGGATTGTGGTTT
>CAZIOF010000161.1:0-7673 GCA_964540745.1 uncultured Candidatus Marinamargulisbacteria bacterium | reverse complement strand
TTGCCATGCTTCCTGTAGAATTCTTTTGCAACGCTTTCATGAAGAAGTTTCCGAACGCAACCTACACGATAACAGCTGATAGGTTCGCACATAACGGTTGCCTAGGAAAAATAACGATAGACTTAATGTATCCCCTTATTGGAGACAGTGTTTCAATAGAAGACAAACGCTCTATTCTTCAGATAAACATAAATGGATCATCAAAAAACTATACAACAACTAATATTCACCAAATAAATACCGCTTTAATGGAAATCGCAAAAAAACTTAATCTGAATATAGATCCCCCTTACGAAGACTTCAGCACATCCATGAAAAGGGCTTCTAAACCCACAAAGCATGACGTTAAAACACATATTGAGAGAATGATGACACGTCTTGAATCAATTTCAGAAAAAGAAGAACCAACGCTTCATCAATTAATAAGTCGCATCAAGTCCTATACATCATAGACCCATGCCACCAATAATGAATTGAATTTTTCACCCAATCAATTCTATAATGGGTGCCCATGGCCAATTATTTACTAATAACCCAAGCCCCTAGTTCCATGTACCAACTCAAACTTCTTGTTAGACAAGTTGAATCAGGGTTCGCTTTTAATCGATATAACTGGGAAATGATTTGTGTTGTCCAACAGAATCAACCTTCCATTATCAAAGCCCTCTCTCACTTCCAAAAACAACACTACCCTATCAGTTACTTAATCGTAAAAGAAGAGACTAGCGATTTTAATATTCTTAATATCGCCATGCCTCTTACAAAAAATCGGGCCACCATTTTGGTAGATAAAAACTACCACGAACATATTAAAGATATTATTCCAAAGATTAAATGTATTGAAGCGGGATCCAATCTCTTACATTTCTCACCAAATCAGCAGTCTATACGTTCAAGAATAAAAGGCTACCTCTTCAATCTATTAGCTGCAACCTCATCTAAACCTAAACTTAACGTCGTCTACCCTATAATTATAATGGCTCCTAATGCTGTAAAAGCACATCTCAGTCACCCCCTGCATTCTCGGCTGTTAGGTCTATCAACCCAACTCTTGAAATGCTCACAGACCATGATAAAACTTCCTTATACCTTGACCCCACCACCACGAACAAAGAAATCCGTCTTAAAACATGGTTTATTCTATGGCGATTATGCCGATAAAAAACAAACCTGGTTATGGGGAAGCAGCCTAGTTTTATTACTATGTTTAGGTGTAACAGTTATGAATAACCCTTTTCTAAAAGGTCTAACACCCTCATTTACATGGGTCAAACAAGGCTGGGTAGATATCCTCAGCCTATTACTAGGCCTAAACATTCTTCTTGCCACCACATCCAAACTAAAGCTTTTTCAAAGATTCAAGCCAACAACCCCCCCTTATACCCTTATAAAAGCCCATTTATATCACAAAGATAGCTCAGTTAAAGAAAAAGAAACTAGTCGCGTCTAAAATCATCCCTCGGAAATGATAGAGGATGGTGATACCGCTTCCAATTGATTATCCTGAAAATATCGCATGTATTTAAAAAACAATTGTTGCTGCATATCATATTTTTTATCACCCTTTGGCTCAGCCTTCATATTAGCCATATCACTCCCTAGATACACCTGTACTGACTGCCCCTTAGAAGGTACTGAGCACTGTGATAATCGATCCCTTAAACTAAAATCGTCTATACCAGAAAACACTTTATGACCTGCCATCCGATCAACAAAGGCATTTCCCGACACATCGGCTAATGGCTATAAGGCTTTAAATAAAAATAGTTTAGATAAATCTTTCAAACCAGAAACAGAACTAAGTTTTTTATAAAAACTAAGTACAGATATAGAATTAAAGGCTTTCTCCTCAGACATACCGTTCAACACGGATTCTAATGAGCTATTAACAGAAAATTGTTCGCACCCTTTATCACACAACAGATACCACAAAGGAATCCTGTGCAAGTAAACCACCAGACTTAACAGAAACAGGGTCTAGACCCATTGCACCATAAGGATCTTCCATAATATCTCCTTCAAATGATTGGGCTTGACCTCTAGTATGACTGGTGAAATAGTCATCAATATGAACAAACTTTAGCTGTCCTGAATCTTGCAAAACCTTTAAAGCCTCTACCCCATCTTGTAGTGAATTATAGGTAAGAATTGCAGGTAAGTTAGTAACGAGACTGTCATTAAGAAGTGTCTGTTTTTGTAGAAGCAAAACAGACTCCTTCCCACCACCTACTTGAGGCGACTCCAACATAACATTTAACAAATTCATTGGCGAAGGTTCTTGAGAGTCGTCACGCAATAACCGTTTTAAAAATGAGTTTTTTAAACAGCTCTCTCTGTGCCTCATCTAAAGGCATATTACCAGAACCCGTAATTGTCATAGAATCACCAACAACCCGACCCAAATTAGTTTAAAACTGTTATAATTGCAAGGATCGAATAACCTGTTTTGTGTCTCTCACTGGCGGCATAGGCTCAACCCGTGACGGTGATCCAAAACAAGACGTTATCTTAGTCTTTAACCAAGACCCAAATCGAGAAAAGGTTTGACCAATCTTTTGAAAAAATCCAAGTTGTCGTTGCCCTGAAGGCGACACTGCTTGAGATGAAATTTCCACAAAATCCGTCTTCAAGTCTCGTGCAATTTTTCTCTCAACCTGAGCTTCAGATGCCTTTTCTGGGGCTATTTGAGCCATTCGAGGGGCTAAAACACGACCTGGACTAATTGAAAATATGTTCCCACCAACAACAGATGACAGGTCAGACTCAGACAAAGTCTGTATATGCAACGAATCATCTTCTTCTAAAGAAGGGGGATGACTCTCTAACGTTTCCTTGCGCTCCTCTAAAATTATTACTTGGCCTAAATCACAGGCCTTAGACAAGGCTAATATTTTCTCAGAAAAATCCGTGTAAGAAACCTCATTTGCTTCTTCATCATTATATAACAAAGTCTCATCATTAAAATTAAAATCCCAAACACACTTCTCCGATCTACTAGGAAACAAAAAATGTAACGAGTCTCGTGATAACTGACAAACAAAGTATGCTGTTCCCTCTTTTACAAAATTAGTCAAAACAATGCTCTCAATACCCTCTCCTATACAACTAACCATATCATCACGAATAGTAGTCAATTCTGAAAGTTCAATGTTAAAGTTCTTTAACATATTATCCTCCTATATAATGTATTTTTCTTAAAATACCCTCTTTAACAATGTTATAAACCCCTCTATAATATAACATGTTTTATTATATTATAACGCATTTATGTTATGATTCAACATTGATCATGATAGGGAGATAATCATGCACACCGAATTAGGTCTGTATATTGAAAAAAAACGACGTGCATCATCGATGACACAAAAGAAGCTTGCCGAAGCATTAAACATTAAGCAAGCGCATTATTCCATGCTCATTCATGGAAAGCGATCATTTTCACCTCAACTCATAAAAACATTGTCTCATATCTTTAAATGTCCTACCCCTAAATTACTCAACCTAGAGGGTATACACTCAACAGAAAAAGTAACAAACGAAAAACAACGAAAAAACCATAAAGAACAACAACAAGCCATAGGAAAACTCATTGAATTTTACCGAAAAAAGAAGGGCTACACACAAACCAAATTATCATCAAAATTAGGATTAAAACAAGCACACTACTCCATGCTCATTCATGGAAAACGCCCTATTAACAAAGCTATTATCCCCATCATATCTCGTATATTGGATATCCCTAAAGAATCACTTAATCTATCTGAAGACAATCGCTACCAAAAGACATTAGCAAAAAACTTACAACAATTATCTAAACTATCGAAGGAAAAAGTAGCAAGGTACGCCAAAGAACTTCTGGAAAAAGAAAAGAACAAACCATAAAGAAAAACTAGAACAGCCAAAATTAAATGAAACAATTAGAAACCCAGCGTATCACAATTGGCTGTTCAGACTAATAAAGAGAATGTGATTTAAATAAATTGAGCCAATGACTATATACTTAGCCCAGTCTTCCCCTAGAAAAAGCTAGGAAAGAGACTCCCCGATAGGGACTATCGCAAAATGACAGATATTCCAAAATAAAGCTGTGGTTAATGTCCAAGATGTGGAATTTCTCATTAACAAAGCATATCGGAGCGATGTAAGTTAAACAAGAATTGCGAAAATAAGGTATTTCGCGACAGGCCCAATAGTCAAAACGCCATTAACTAACTATTTTTTTATAAAAAATTAAGCAAGAATTATCCTAAAAAAACTAATCCACAACAATAGCTGTAATAATTCCTAACAACAGATTTAGATCCTCTAAAATAGGGTCGGTAGGAAACCATGGCAGAACTTTTTCCGTATTAAGTTGTTTAACATCAGACAAGACAATGCCCACAACACCAATCGCTAACCCTTCACAGAGATCAACATAGGCATCCATACCAACATGATGATACCGACAATCTAGGATACATAGCGACTCTGAATCACATTTAAAGAAAAACTGACACTGACGCCCATCTTTGGCTTTATAAAGCATTGAAACATAGTCCGCCGGATATAAATCTGCATAGTCCAAACCATGCTCTATCATATGACTGGTTTAAGAGACCGAAGACGTTTAACAACTGAAGGAATGACCTCTAAGAGTCTATCCACATCTGATGGTGTTGTATCTCTCCCAAAACTAAATCGCAAGGAACTCATATTTTGTTCCTCAGAAAGCCCCATAGACACCAATACTGGCGATGGTAAAAAGGCCCCTGAAGAACAGGCCGCGCCTGTAGACACATAGATGCCTTCCAGATCAAGATTCATGGCCAACCCATGATTAGTAACACCTAAGAAAGAAAGATTAACAATCCCTGGCGCTAGATCGTCACCATTAACACTAACATTATCCAAACGGCTTAAAAGTCCCTCAACAAAGGTTTCTGACAATAACCGTAGTCGCTCTTGAAACCCATGAAAATCCCCTAACACAACATCTAAGGCTCTAGAAAAAGCCCCAATGCCTAGCACATTTTCTGTCCCTGCACGTAACTGGCGCTCATGAGTCCCGCCATGCAACAAAGGCTTTAAAAAAGCATCGTCTCTAAAACACATAGCGGCAACACCTTTCGGAGCGTAACATTTATGACCAGACACCGTCAAAAAGTCCACATCAAATTCGGAAAAAGAGACCGGTATACGACCCAGTGCTTGAACAGCATCCGTATGAACAAGTACATCATGGGCTTTTGCAATATCTACAACCTCTTTTATAGGTTGAATAACCCCAGTCTCATTATTCACCATTAATACTGAAACCAGTCCCGTTTCTGAAGTGATCATGGATTTTAAGGCCGAAAGATCGATACTCCCATTGCCAAGAGCAGGAATACGGGTAACATTAATACCCAGTTCTTCCAATGCGATTGCCGTATTCCGAATACTCGAATGTTCAATAGAAGACACTATCAAATCACTCTTCAATCCAGCTTGTTTACGAAATAATAAGGATTTTAAAATCTGATTATTAGCTTCTGTAGCAGAGCTCGTAAAAATAAGTTGTTCGAGCACTGTCCCCAAATGAGCCGCAATAGACGCGCGAGACGATTCTAAAAGTGCTTTAGAACGGCGCCCTAAGGCATGCATGCTAGACGCATTTCCATACTGACTCACATGAGACTTGATATAAGACTGAACCTCAGTTAGAAGGGGTGTGGTCGCACAATAGTCACAATAAATAGGGGCAGCACTCACGAACCCAACAACCCCTCTAAATGTTTCAAAAAGAGATGAAACAGATTAAGCCTTGCTTTAATTTGATGCTCAACAAGGGACTCTATATTCGTGCGAGTAGTTCTTTCAACAGCCGTATTTGTCAAAATATCTTTTAAAAAATCATGGGTCTTACTACGCGTAATTTCCTTGATAATCGGTAAATTCACAGAAAAATAGAGTTCAAAATAAACAATAACCTTCTCAAGTAAATAATAGGGGTCTACAGTAGGGTTTTCAAAAAAAGGCCCTATTTTAATTTTATTACCATCACGACTTCTCATATCAAGATCTGCTGGAAAAAAGGTCTGAATGTGAATAAATAACGCATTTAACTGATCCGTTGGCAACCCAGACAGAATAATAAAAAGGAGTTCTCTACTTATCGTATCATCAATAAAAGAAATTAAAGGCCTCTTTTGTTTCACCAAGGGCTTCAAATGCGTATAACAAAGATTAAGCAACTGACTATCACGTTTAAGTTGATTAATGATCTTAACCAAAATATCGGAAGAAAAGACGTCAGAACTAGAGGTATGACCAAAAACCTTAGTCCGATAATAATCACCAAATCGTTTAAAATGATCATCAAATTGACCAAAAACAAAGTTATCCTGAACACCACTATCCCAATGAATGCGGACGGAGCCTTCCTTGTAAGTAAAGCTTTTAACAAAAGGAAGATAAATACCACCATGCATCGACATGCCTAGTAACATTAAAGACTGTAAATACCCCACTTGATATTTGGAGGACACAAAACCGTCATGACTAACAAAAGAGCCATTTTGTGAAAAAAGGTCCTTTAAACGTTGATATTCAATGGAATTTTTATTAAAAACGAGTTCAATAACAGGTAATTGACTGGCGATAGCTTGCATAATCTGGATACACGTAGGGACCCCATAATGTGCCATAACAAAAACATCCTTCTCATTTAATCTTGAGTTCACTCAAGACAAGTATAAGCCTGTCCTTTACAAGCGGAAAATAACAGGGCTTATCAAGTAAGTGTAAGTATACCAAGAAGAAAAAAATAACCCCAGAGGTTGAACCAAAAAAAATAGCGCATTATGCGCTATTTTTTATTAACCATCGACCTTAATACCAAATCACCACTCAGTCTCATAATAATACATTTTGTCTCTTAGCTCTGGATAAATCTCAAATAAATCTCTGTCTAAAGTAGAATCGTGCATGGGTATCCTCCTAAAAATTTTCTAATATATGATGATTAAAATCTTCTTAGTATTGGGAATACCCCCTAACCACACCTTAAAAACATCGAAGTTTTATGTTTTATATAATCCTTGAAAAACACTCTATTAAACGCAACAATATAACCGTCAAAAAAGTGTATTAACTAAAGGAGATCACGCATAATGATTGTTATTACAGGTGGAGCAGGGTTTATTGGGAGTGCCGTCGCCTGGGTATGTAACCAACACGGCAGAGACGATCTCCTCATTGTTGATGATTTAAAGACATCCTCCAAATGGCAAAATCTAGTCGGTCTCCATTATAAAGACTATCTTCACAAAGACGCCTTTCTCACAAGTATCCTCAATAATTCCTGCGATCCAAACATTGACACCATCATTCATATGGGCGCATGCTCCTCAACGACAGAAGAGAACATGGACTTCCTTATGGAAAACAATTATCGCTATACAAAACATCTTGCTGAATGGTGTTTAAAGCATAAAAAAAGATTCATCTATGCAAGTAGTGCCGCAACCTATGGTAATGGCGAACTAGGCTTTGATGATACGTTAGAGACACTCACACAACTTCGACCTATCAACCGATACGGCTATTCCAAACAACTCTTTGACAAAGTTGCACTTGGAAAAGGGTGGTTAAACAACATCGTCGGACTAAAGTTCTTCAATGTATTTGGCCCTAATGAATACCATAAAGAC
>CAZIOF010000160.1:0-9955 GCA_964540745.1 uncultured Candidatus Marinamargulisbacteria bacterium | reverse complement strand
AATAATTGAATGCCTGTATCTGAGTTCATAATGACTGGGATGATGGTTTCAAGCAAGTGAAGCTTAAGTGTTGAATCGGTAATTAAGTGTGCCAATTCAAGGCTTTCAAGAGGTTGTTTGTGTAATGCAAAAATATATGCGATAGCAGACAGGGACCTTTCACGAATAAGAGGATTCTCAATAATTGAATTAAGCAATATTACATGCTGATACTTTTCTATTTCTAATAAAAATAAAATTAGTCTTTCATAAACAATATCTTGATGCTTTGTTGAGGGGATTCGTCGGATGGAGTGGCGTGTAAGTGGAAGATTGTCCTGTTCCAGTAATGCCTTACAAATCTCTTCGATACATCGAGTTAGTTTGGGGCCCTCTAGGTCATCTGCAATACTCATTGCTTCTACATAGAACGATGATTGTGCATAAGCAGAAGCCGTTTTGATGAGGAGGTTATCTTGCAGAGAGCCCTCTTCCAGGGATGTAATTAAAAGGTAAGCGGCATCAATGGGGTTCTGAATAGTCTTGGTGCTTAAGGTTGGTAGTCGATTCTTATTATTAGGAATAAACGTTGTTCCTAAAGCGACCGAAGAGCATGTAAGAATAAGACAGATACGGCTAAGAATAGATAGTAGGCTCATGGGGTACCTAATATGAGAAAACCTAATAACGACAGTATAATACGATATATTCCAAAGGGGAATAACTTAACTCGATTCAATACCTTCATAAAGGTAACGATAGATAGTATAGCGATGAAAAAAGAAACCGTAAATCCTATGCCGATGAGTGAAAGGTCATGGGGCGTTAACTGTGAAGCCGATCGAAGCAAATCATAACCAACGGCGGCGGTCATTACAGGTACCGCAATAATAAACGAAAAGGAGGCAGCCGTTTTATGGTCTAAGCCACACATTAATCCCCCCATAATGGTTGAAGCGGAGCGACTCATTCCCGGCCATAAGGCAAGACATTGGCTTAGCCCAATACAAAGGGCTTGTTTATAAGAGATTTGTGACATATCACAGGTTTTAGGGGGGTGCTTTTTGGCCCAAAATTCCACGATAATCATGAGGATGCCGCCAGTAAAGAGGGCCGCCAAAACAGTAGTGGGCGTAAAGAGTGATTTAATAATGGAATAGCCTAGAAACCCCATTCCTAAAAAGGGGACAATAGCTAAGCTAATCCGCCAAAAATCGGCATTAAACCATGATTTATAGGAGAGAAACTGAGTAAAGGTATTCTTGTAAAGAAACACAACGGCTAATATGGCACCTAATTGAATAGAAATAGTAAAGCTTTCAGGGAGTGTAGAAAGAGGGAGGAGGTGTTCAACAAGAATAAGGTGACCGGTAGAACTAACAGGAATGAATTCAGTAAGTCCTTCTAGGATGCCTAATAAGATTGCGGCTAGGGTATCGGTCATAATGGCCACACTATACCATGAAGATACTCAATCTTACATGAGTATAGACAACGTTATTATAAGTTGGTTGCTTACGATTTTAATAGAGCCCATGTTGTTTTCTTAGGGAGACGCGGGATTTAAACGTTTAGCGGCCAATTCGTTATAGTGTGATAACTCGTCAGGTAGAAGTGATTTTCCGAGTTCTGAAAGAAAGGTTTCTGTATTTTCCTTCATATCCTTAGATTGAAAGAGGGATTTAGCGATTAAACCAGAGATATAGGCTTCCTTAACATTTTTGGGAGTCCCTTTCCCATGTCGATACATGAGGGCTAACTGATAGTAAGCAATGGGATGGTTGTGACTGGTCGCTTGTTTCGTCCAGTAGAAGGCTTTATCAAGATTAAGAGGGACACCCAATCCCTTTTTATAGAGATAAGCTAGAAAAAGTTGGGATAGTAGATGATCCTGTTTTGCGGCTTTCTCATACCACTGAAAAGCAGTTATATTATTTTTTTTTGTACCAAAGCCATTAAAATGCAGGATAGCCAGTTCATATTGCGCATCAGATAGCCCTTTTTTAGCAACTTTCTGAAACCAAGAAAGGGATTTTTGATAACTCTGAGTCGTTCCTTTTCCAGCTTTATAGGCGAGGGCTAATTCGTATTGAGAATTTGTATGATTGGCTTTAGACGCCTTTTTGAAATTGGTAAAAGCGTTCTTCAAATCTTGAGTTATTCCCTGACCATTTTTATAGGCAAGTGCTAATTCGTACTGAGCAGGTATATGATCAGATTTAGATGCCTTTTGAAAAAAGATGAAAGCCTTCTCAAAATCCTGAGTAGTTCCTTGTCCGTTTTTATAAGCAAGAGCTAATTCATACTGAGATAGGGGATATCCTTGTTCAGCCGATTTTTTAAATTGAATAAAGGCATGGTGAAGACTCTGAGCCGTCCCTTCTCCTTTTTGGTACGCAAGTGCTAACTCGTATTGAGCAAGAGAATGATTCGCTTTAGATGCTTTTTGGAACCAAAATACAGACTTGTTAAGCTGTTGAGGAGTACCTTTTCCTGTTTTATAGGCCAGTGCTAACTCATATTGTGATAGGACATGATTTTTTTGAGAAGCTTTATTAAACCAATAGAAAGACTTTTTTAGATTGACAGGCGTTCCTTTTCCAGTTTTATAGCAGAGACCCACATAATATTGGGATGGGACATGATGTTGTCGGGCTGCTTTTATAAACCATGAAAATGAAAGTGAATCATTGGTCGAGACGCTAGTTCCGTTATAATGAGCTAAACCTAAAAGGTATTGTGCCTTAGGAAGCCCATCTTCTGCAGCTTCTTCGAAAAAGGGATAGGCTTTTAAGCGATTATTAGGGGTTGATAGGTGATTGTTATAGATGTCGTTTAAAAATTGTTGAGATAGTTTATGTTGTTGTTCAGAAGCCTTTTTGATCCAATAAAAAGACTGATTATAATTTTGAGTGACTCCTTCACCAATATAATAATGAAGACCTAATTGATACTGATCTTCGGCAATGCCTTGTTGAGCCGCTTTCTGACTCCAGGAAAAGGCTTTATCATAATGTTTTGATATGCCAATTTCTTGTTTATAAGCAAGCGCAACCTGATGTTGGGCATCGGCAATACCTTGTTGAGCCGCTTTTTGAAACCAAGAAAAGGCCTTTTCATTATTTTGAGGTATTCCTGCAGCGTTCATATAGGCCTGGCCTAAGTGGTATTGTGAAAGTCCGTGACCCTGTAGGGCCGCTTTTTTAAACCAATAGAAGGCTTTTTTGAGATTGAGAGGTATTCCTTTCCCTTGTTGATAGGCAAGGGCTAAGTGATAATAAGCATCCACATTTCCTTGTTTGGCCGCTTTTTTAAACCAAAAGACAGCTTTTGGCAGATTTTGTTCTGTTCCTACCCCATTGTAATACTGAATTCCGGTGGTATATTGCGCAAGTGAAAGGTCTTGCCTCGCGGCCTTTAGTGACCAATAAAAAGCGGTTTTAACATTCTTTGATGTACCTTCGCCATAATAATAAATCCGAGCTAACTGATATTGTGCTTGAGAAAGGCCCTTTTTCGCAGTATTTTCAAAGCAAATAAAGGCTTTTTGGAGATCCTGTGTTGTGCCACGACCCTCTTTATAGGCAAGCGCTAATTGAAAGGTAGCACCTAAATGCCCCTGTTGAGAGGCCTTCTGAAACCAAGAAAAAGCCCTTTCAAAATTCACATTAATGCCTTTCCCAAGTTTGTACGCTAGACCTACTTTATATTGAGAGAGGACATGCCCTTGTTGAGCTTGAGATAGAAACCAGTTTAGTGAATTTTCGTAATTCTGAGTAACGCCACGTCCTTCATCATAGGCGAGAGCAACTTCGTATTTAGCAAGGGGGGCATAGCTACCTTTTTTAAACCAGTAAAAGGCTTTTTCAAGATCTTGAGGTGTTCCTTTTCCCTGTTGATGAGCGAGCGCCAACTCATATTGGGCGTCTAAATTCCCCTGTTTAGCAGCTTTTTGAAAGCCCAAAAAAGCTTTTTTATGATTCTGAGGTGTGCCATGTCCCTGTTGATGGGCGAGGACTAACTCATATTGAGCGTGAGCATGATTCTTTTTAGCCGCTTTTTGAAATAAAGAGAAGGCTTTATCAAGATTCTGAGATGTGCCTAGCCCATCTTTGTAGGCGAGTGCTAACTCATATTGAGCGGGAGCATGATTTTTTTCAGCCGCTTTTTGAAATTCCAAAAAAGAAGTCTTAATATTCTGAATCGTTCCTTTTCCTGTTTTATAGGCAAGACCTAACTCATATAGGGATCCTACATGCCCCTGTTTAGCGGACTTCAGAAACGAAGAAGCTGCTTTTTTAAGATTCTGAGGCGTTCCTTCACCCTGTTGATAGGCGAGGGCCAGCGCATATTGAGCGAGAGAATGACCTTTTTCACCAGATTTTTGAAACCAGTAAAAGGCTTTTTCAAGATCCTGAGGCATACCTGTTCCATCTCTGTAGGCCTTCCCTAACTCATACTGCCCCCCTTTGTGACCTAGTTCAGCAGATTTTTGAAATAAAGAAATCGCTTTCTCAAGATCCTGAGGTAACCCTTTTCGATATTTAAAAGAGTATTTTTTGGTTCCGACCCCCGTATAATACGCACGTCCTAAAAAATAGTAAGCCTCTGGATTTTTTTGTTTTATAGATTTATTAATCCACAAAAAGCCTTTGCCATAATCAACCTCAGTTCCTACACCTTTATAATAGCAGGTTCCCAACAACAGTTGTGCTAACGAGTGACCTTGTTTAGCAGATTCTTTTATCCAATAAAAAGCTTTCTTAAGATTCTGAGGGGTTTCCTTTCCTTCGTAGTAGACAAAAGATAATTGTTTTTGTGACTCAGAATCCCCCTGTTTAGCTGCCGTTATTAGATCTGGCAAGGATTGCTTGTCTTGGCCATAGATATGTCCAAAATCAATCATAATGATAAGACATAAAAATAAAACGTGTTTTTTCATTCAATATCACCTAAATAGAATGTTCCTTATGACCTATTCCCCATAAAGAGATACTCTAAACCTATAAAAATGGTAGATGGTTTTTAGTCGCAATTTTAGGTAATTAAAGTTGTCAGTCATTGTTGTTTACAACAGGCACCATTAATTCCCGAGGCAATAATGGCACTTAACATTCCTGCGGGGCCAGCCACTAATGCCAATACGACGCCAGACTCAAGGTTAAATAAGGTCCCTCCTATACCAGCGACTGTAGCACCAAAACCACATGTTCCTTTCGTAAAATTAGTTGTATTATTACAAAAATCGTCGATACATGTGTTTACAGAACAGGTCTCTGGGGCTCTAGTTCCTGAGTGAGGCATATGATGAATCACAGGAGGGGGTGTGGTTGCATTTGTGGTTGGTTTATTACTCGAACCTGGGATTGGCGAATTATCGGTTTGAAATGAAGACCGTGATAGTGTGAACGACTTAGTGGGTGAGAATTGGAATTGGAACCTGGATCTGACAGCGATCGGCTAATCGTTGGATATAAATACATTAGTAACCAAGTCCTTTTTGTTTGAATGTGTGTGCGTTATCGCATATTAGTAGGTGTATGTATAAATAATTAGCAGATAAAAAAGATAAATTAACTAAATAAATATAAAAGGAGTTTAGTAGGGGTGGGTATATTTGTTAACAATAAAGTGAAAGGCTGGTAGTATCAATACCTATAAATTAGTAGTGAAGATTGATAAAAAAACGTTGTTATAGGAGGTGACTATGTCAACAATAATAGTGGTAGGTGGTGGTGCTTCTGGTTTTTTTTCAGCGATTCATAATAAAAAACGATACCCTAATCACCAGGTCATTATTTTAGAGAAGAGTACGCGACTTCTTTCAAAGGTTAAAGTGTCTGGCGGTGGACGTTGTAATGTCACTCACGCTTGTTTTGAACCTAAGGACCTCTGTGACTATTATCCAAGAGGCTCTCGGGAATTACGTGGTCCTTTTCATGTCTTTCAACCAAGAGATGTGATGGCATGGTTTGAGTCTCACGGGGTCCCTCTGAAAATTGAATCGGATAACCGTGTTTTTCCTGTATCGAATAGGTCCCAGGATATTTGTGATTGCTTGTTGCAGACAGCGACTGACCTAGGTGTAACGATTCAGACACAGTCAGGTGTTCGATCGATTAATAAAGAAAATCATAAGTTTGTTATTGAATTAGAATCAGGGAAAACCTACTTTTGTGAAAAACTAATTCTTGCAACAGGTAGTAGCTCTCAAGGATATGCCTTGGCTAAATCATTAGGTCATACGATTAAATCGCCAGTTCCGTCTCTGTTTACGTTTAGGATAGATGATCAACGGCTTCATGCCTTAAGTGGGCTATCTGTAAAGGATGTTATTGTATGGTTATGGTCTCAGCCAAAACAGAGTCAAACAGGTCCTTTATTAGTGACCCATTGGGGCATGAGTGGTCCCAGTATTATCAAACTATCGGCATGGCAAGCAAGACGGCTTTATGATGTGAATTATAGTGAACGTTTAGGTATTAACTGGCTGCCTAACTATGACAAAATAGAAATGAACAGGGTCATTCAATTGTATTTAAAAAAACACCCTCATAAAACAATAGATAGCCAGTCACCTTTTACTGAAATTCCCCGTCGACTATGGCGCTATTTAATACATAAAGCAGGAATAAAGGGAAGCCAAGTATGGTACACAGTTGGTGAAAAGCAATGGCGTGACGTGATTGATGAACTACGTCAAGGAACCTATCAGATAGCGGGGAAGGGCGTTTTTAAAGACGAATTTGTTACATGTGGCGGCGTTGTTTTAAAGGAGGTTAACTTTAAGACGATGGAAAGTAAGTGTTGTGAAGGGCTGTATCTTGTGGGAGAGGTTTTAGATAGTGATGGTGTTACGGGAGGCTTTAACTTTCAACAGGCGTGGACAACGGGCTTTTTATCAGCGTAAGAGGAGGTGTTATGGCACCTCCTCAATAAATAATCATAAAGGACTAGGTGTTAATTTTGGTTTGTCATTAACTGTTCTAGAAGCTTTTCTTGTTCTTTTGAACTGATCGAAATACCTGTTTTAAGTAGGCTTAAAAGGGTATCTTTGTGATCATCACTTAAGTTTAAGTTTATATCAGTGTGCTTTTTATTAGCGACATGGTTTGGCTTTTGAAATGGCGTTTCTAGTTGATTTTTATCAGACGGACTGTCTGTATTTGAAGCATTATCTTCGTATTGGGACAATAGTAACTCACTTGTTGTATGTCCAAAAAATGTAGCAAGTTGTCGAGCCGTGGCATGTTTCCTTGTTTTAAGAAAAAGATTAGAACCGTTTTCAACTAAGAGCCTGATGACATCATGGTGGTCATTGAATGCAGCTTCATGTAAGGCTGTGCGACCATCGTTATCCTTAGAGTTAATAGTTCCTGGATCAGCCTCTATCAGGAGTTTAGCGATAGTGGTATGGCCAAGCCAGGCAGCCCAATGCAAAGGTCGTTTACCGTCTCTATCTTTAGCGGTTGTGGAAATCCCTACATTTTTTAGGAGTAAAACACGATCATAGTTCCCCTCCTTTATTTCATTAATGAAAAAAGATGTTCGAGTTTGCTTTTTCATGTGACCCAATAATAGTTTAATGAGGTCATTATTTGGCGTTTCTTTCTGAAGCGCAAAATCCAGAGGGTATATGCCTGCTTGGTTTTTAGAAAATAGTAAAGCAGGGTTCGTTCGAAGACATGCACGGTACTGTCGAAGGCTCTTCTTAGAGTTGTCTGAGTGACTGATAAGGTGAAAAAAATGAGTAATTTCTTTTTTGAACAGATGTGGTAACAGGGTATCGTAAATCGATGTTGAATGAGTTAATTCATGTTCATCAATTAAGAGTTGCTGGAAGGCTGCATCAGGTATCATCTCCGATAGGGCAACCATAAGTGGGTCCTTGAGATCGGTAATCGTCAGGTTTCTGTTATAGATCCATTGTTGTTTGAACTGTAGCCATTTATGTTTAATAGTGTCATGTTGATGTTGTCCCTTTTTAAATGTCGTCATAGGTTTTCCTCTCAATAGTGAAAATAGTGATTGAAGAACGGCCTAGAACTCATCAATGAAATGAATGGTAATTCTAGAGCTCTTCCAGTATTAAAAGGAAAAAAGTTAGATAGGGTGTTTGAAATCCCAGTAAGGAGTATCCCAATATACATAAACGTATAGGTGGCGATAATGATTAATAGTTTGAATAACATTGTTAATAGTTATCATAATTAATTTTCCTCTACTTAATTATCGACTAGTATATTATAAAATTTCATTATTAATATGAGAAGGGTGTAATATAGCGTACTGGTTGTTAGGTTATCTTTATGTTTAAGTAGTGACAAAAATAGTAGATATAACGCCATATAAGGAGTATAGCTATAAAGAAAAGGTCCTGGAACAGGCAGTTTCTTTTGTTTTATTCATGCCAATGGTCTTGTGTAGAGACTAGGCTATTTGAGTGACTAAAAGGAATGTCTGAGCCACATCGTGTGACGTATAAAAGTCATTATGTGAAAATTATACTTTTCTTTTTGAGGATTTCTATCTACACTCTTAGGGATGATACAAACAGTGAACTTAACACTAGAATTTAGTCGTAACATTCTTTTTGAAGAAGTGAGTGTTAAATTTGTGCCTGGAAATTGCTATGGCCTTATTGGTGCTAACGGTGCCGGTAAATCCACATTTCTCAAACTCTTATCAGGTGAACTGGAACCCACCAGTGGTAACGTTGCTGTGGAGGGGAAAAAGCGAATTGCGGTATTGAAGCAGGACCAATTTGCATATGATGAGTATTCCGTGATTGAGACTGTTTTTATGGGCCACGCCGATCTGTATCCCATTTATAAGGAACGTCAAGAACTCTATGCTAAAGAAGAATTATCGGATAAAGAAGGCGAGCGTATCGGTGATTTAGAAGCAGATTTTGCTGAACAGGACGGATATACATTAGAAGCTGAAGCTGCAAGTATGTTAACGGAATTGGGTATTGGTGATGGCCTCTTAGAGAAAAAAATGAAAGATCTAGAGTCTGGGCAAAAGATTCGAATATTACTTGCACAAGCCCTTTTTGGAGATCCGGATATATTGTTACTTGATGAGCCTACTAACCAGTTGGATTATTCCACGGTTCTTTGGTTGGAAAAGTTCCTAATGGCCTTTAAAAATACAGTCATTGTGGTCTCTCATGATCGTCATTTTTTAAATAATGTGTGTACACATATTGCAGATTTGGATTATAAAAAATTAACGATTTATTTAGGAAATTATAATTTTTGGGAGAAATCGAGTCAGCTAGCAGCCCAGCAGAAAAAAGATCATCATAAGAAACAGGAAGATAAAGTCAAAGAATTAGAGGCCTTTATTCGTCGATTTAGTGCAAATGCATCTAAATCTAAGCAAGCCACATCCAGAAAAAAATTGCTTCAAAAAATTCAACCCGAAGATATTATGCCGTCGTCGAGACGATCGCCATATATTCATTTTAAGGTAGAAAGACCCTGTGGTGAGAAGATTCTTGAAGTGACTGACCTCTCACATGCCATAGAGGGAGAGTCTATACTGAAAGACGTGTCCTTTACCGTATATAAAAACGAAAAGGTAGCCCTCTTAAGTAAAAATTCATTGTCAAAGACGACCTTGTTAGAGATTTTATCGGGGAATTTATCGCCAGATAAAGGGACTGTTGAGTGGGGACCCAGTGTATCCATTGATTATTTTCCAAAGGACAATAGTCTTTATTTTAATAATAACCATACTCTTTTAGATTGGCTTAGCCAATATTCAGATAATAATGATGACCAGTTTATTCGTGGGTTGTTAGGACGCATGCTCTTTTCAGGCGACGATGTGCATAAATCCACTCACGTTCTATCTGGGGGAGAAAAGGCACGGTCCTTGTTTTCCAAGATCATGTTATCGGGTGCTAATTGCTTGTTGTTTGATGAACCCACAGATCATTTGGATTTAGAGTCTATAGCGTCGTTGAATG
>CAZIOF010000159.1:0-5777 GCA_964540745.1 uncultured Candidatus Marinamargulisbacteria bacterium | reverse complement strand
CGTCAAGGCTGTCATCGTCAAGGCTGTCATCGTCAAGGCTGTCATCGTCAAGGCTGTCATCGTCAAGGCTGTCATCGTTGTCATTGTCAGTGTCGTTAGCAACGGGGGGGGCTTCAGTTGATGTTTCAGGGCTCTTAGATACAGGATCTTTTTTACGATCGACTTCGGATATCGCATATTCGATAGCCTCTAATTTAGTTTTGAGGGAGGCGTCGATGTAGCCTAATTTGGTTTCAATAATACAACCACCTGATTCAATTCGGTTGTCGGATTGGACTTCTAAGTTTTTGATGTCGGTCATAATTTCTAGATAATCTTCGATATTGTTTCTAATCTTTTCAAGATCAGTGCTGTTGACACGGATAATGACTTTATCTTTATCTGTGATTTTATCAAGTGCTTCTAGGACGATATTGTTTAAGGTGTCAGGGTTTGTTAATAATTCTGTTTGAACAATGCGTTTAGCGATAATGAATGCAAATTTTAAAATATCTTCTTTAGCTTCCTGAAGAGTTGTTTTTTTCTTTTCGGCTAGGGCATTTATGGCTTCTAAGAGTTCGGTAGACTTTTCTTTAAGTGTTTTTTGAGCTAGGGCAGATTCTTTTCTTTCAATATCTTCTTTTGTTTTAGAGATAATATTTGCTTTTTCTTGTTCAATGTTGGCCATGCATGTTTCTTTGTACTGAGCCATTTCTTTGTCTATGATGGTTTTAGCGTGTGCTTTTAGTTTTTTAATTTCTTGGTCCGCGGCATCTTTATTTTCGCTAAGGTTAGCGGCCATTTCCTCCTGAATTTGGGCCCGGATTTCAGTTTCTAATGTTTCTCGTAATTTTGTTTCATCAATAGGGTTAAAGGGAGGTAGTTCTTTAGTCTTTTTTGGGGTTTCAGTTATGTTTTCAAGCGTATCTTGAGAGGGTGGTGCGGATGGTTGTTTGGGAGCCATTTTTTTTAAAGGTCCGTTAAACTCTTTTATTTTAGGAATCAAACGTTTTTCAGCTTTTTTTAATGAGGGTGTTTTGATAACGCCGGTGTAAGTTGCTTTTTTATGTATGGGGTTATCTGTGACGGAAGACGATGTATTTGAAATTTTAAGGATGGTATCGGGGTTTTCTTGAAATTGTTTGTATACGCTCATGATGGACTATTATATCAGGGAACACATAAGAAACGCTAATGAGTTGGTGGTGACTTGTTTGTCTCTGGAAAAAGCCTATCTATTTTTTTTCTTTGTCCTTTATTTTTTTATTTCGTACAATCTAATTAGTCTCGTACCGTTGTTTTATTTTATTTCTGTATTTTTGGGATGATGATAATGATACCTTACCCTGATATTGATCCTGTTTTAATTTCTTTTGGACCTATTCAAATACGATGGTATGGGTTGGCTTATATTTTAGGGATATTGCTAGGATTTCGTGTTTGTCGTACGGCTCTGAAGAAACATGTTAAGATGACGAACGATCAGATTTTAACATTGATGTCTTATTTGCTAGTAGGGGTTATGTTGGGCGGGCGTTTGGGATATGCGGTCTTTTATGATTTTTCCTATTATTTGGAAGCTCCTATACGTTTCTTGTATATATGGCAAGGAGGAATGTCTTACCATGGTGGGGCGATAGGGTGCGTTATTTCAACAGGGCTATTTAGTCGTTTTCATCAGAAATCATTTTGGATGCTGTTGGATTTACTGGGCTTGGGGGCTTGTATCGGGATTTTTCTAGGGCGATTAGCTAATTTTATTAATGGTGAACTTTATGGTCGAGTAACGGAGGTTCCTTGGGGGATGATATTTCCTCACGGAGGTCCCTTTGTTCGGCACCCCTCACAACTTTATGAAGCGTTCTTTGAAGGATTTGTGTTGTTTTTGATCCTTTTAATAATTTATAGACGGGTAAGATTGCCTTCTGGTTGTTTATTTTCTATATATTTGATTTGCTATGGCTCTTTTCGAGTAATACTTGAGGAATTTCGGGAGCCAGATGCACATTTGGGCTTTATTTTGAAGACCTTTACTATGGGGCAATTGCTATCGGGATTAATGATTATTTTGGGGTGTATTCTGGTTGTCTATCGATGGCGTTATCAAACGCCATCATAATGTTCAGTTAAGTATCGTTCAGATGCGAGCGCGGCCATGCAGCCCGATCCTGCTGCCGTAACAGCTTGTCGGTATATTTTATCTTGAACGTCACCACAGGCAAATACACCAGGAATAGTTGTTTCCGTTGTACCTATTTTTACTTGGATATAGCCTGATTCATCAAGGCCTAATTGGTTTTCTAGAAAGGCGGTATTTGGTGTATGGCCAATGGCATAGAAAAGTCCATTGGCGTCTAATTCTGATTCTTCCTTTGTTAGTGTGTTTTGTATTTTGACTTTTTGAAGTAGTTTTTCACCTGTTGCTTCCAGAGGGATTGAATTCCATGCGATGGATATTTTAGGGTTATTCAGGGCACGATTTTGCATGGTTTTTGAGGCTCTTAGGACGTCTCTTCGAACAAGCATGGTGACATGGCTGGCATACTTTGTTAGGTAGGTCGCCTCTTCTACTGCCGTATCTCCACCGCCAACAACAATCATGGGTTTGTTTCTGAAAAAAGGAAGAGCACCATCACAGACGGCACAGGCACTAATTCCTTTTTGCCAGTAGATGTCTTCTCCCGGTAGGCGAAGTCTTTTTGCAGTGGCTCCTGTTGCAATAATAATAGATTTTGTTTCATAATATTCCGTTTCGGAGGTATAAACTTTAAATGGTTTTTTTGAAAGGTCAATTTTTATAACGGTGTTGGTTTCGATTGTAGTGCCGCATGCTTCAGACTGTTCACGCATTCTGTACATGAGGTCAGTTCCGTTAATGCTTTTAAATCCGGGATAGTTTTCAACTTCTGTTGTCGTTGTTAGTTGTCCCCCTGGCGCCACACCCCCAGCCATTTCGCCTTCAAAAAGCAGTGGGTTTAGTTGTGCACGTCCCGTGTAAATTGCGGCTGTATGTGCGGCGGGACCTGATCCGATAATAATAACATTTTTCATGACTCTGTTACTCCTTTAGGCCTTAAATAATGAACTTAGAGATTATAGATTGAAAAAGTCTAATAGCTCTTTTTCTTGTTCATGACTTTCTTTTTCAGCGTCGATAGTTAATCTCTTCATACTATCTTGAGTATCATAATTGGTAGGTTCTTTACCGCGCCAATACTTTTCATTGTGGATATATTTTTCTGGGCTAATCCCGTCTGTTGCTAATTGTCCTGTTAACCAGTTGACTTTACGTGTAACAAGACCTTTTGGACGTTGAAAGTCCATAGGCTTTACAGACTTAAGGGCGTGTTTCATGAAGTCTCGCCACATGAGTGCAGGGAACCAGCCGCCAGTCATGTTGTTCATGGGCGTATTGTCATCATTGCCTACCCAGACCGAGCAGACCAATTGGGGGACAAATCCAAAAAACCATGCATCCTTATAGTCAGAGGTGGTACCCGTTTTCCCAGCAATCGCCCTTCCCGGTAAACGGGCATTCTTTCCCGTTCCACGTGTGACGGTTCCTCTCATCATGTCTACTAGCGTAGAGACGTATTTTTCAGGAAAAACACGACTTTCTTTAGGGCGGTATTCGTATAATGTGCTCCCGTCTCTGTCTTGAATATGAAGAATGCTTGTAGGGTTAATCTTTCGTCCGCTGTTTGCGAGTATGGTATAGCTTGAGGCTAATTCCAACATCGTTACTTCGTTTGCTCCTAAGGGAAGTGAGAGTATCGGCTTTAGAGGTGAGGAGATGCCTAATAATCGCGCGACACGTACAACATTTTTGGGGTCTACAAGGTCATTTAATTTGATTGCAATGACATTGACAGATAATTCAAGGGCACGTCGCATCGAAATCTTTCCCTTGTACTTTTTAGAGTAGTTTTGTGGTGAATAAGGGCCTTCAATGGTATTGAAGGTGACCGGGCTATCATCAAGAATCTGACCAGGACTAAATCCTTTTTCTAGGGCGGTAAGATAGACGAATGGTTTAAATGCGGATCCAGGCTGTCGTTTGGCTTGCGTACATCGATTAAATTCATTTTGCTTAAAATTTATACCGCCTTGCAGTACTTTTATATGTCCGTTTGAGGGGTTTATAGCTAAAATTGCAGCCTCATGGATATTAAGGCTTGGAATACGTTTATCCTTAATAACATAGGGGCGGTCGGCTAGTTTGATGTATTTATCTATGACGTCTTTGGCCTTTTGTTGAAGGCCATAGTCGAGAGTTGTTCTGACTGTCATTCCTGATGTATAGGTGGCTTCTTCTCCATACATATCAATAAGTTGTTTGACGACATGTGTTGTAAAGAAGGGGGCTTTATAGCGATGGGTTTTTTGTTTTTTTAGTACAAGATTTTCATTATAAGCGGCGCGCGCTTCTTCAGGACTGATGAGTTTTAGTTGTGCCATTCTGTTTAAGACAACTTTTTGTCGTTTTTTTGAGGCGTCCAAATTCTTTAACGGACTGTAAAGTTCAGGGCCTTTTAACATTCCGACTAGGACGCTTGATTCCGCTAGAGACAGTTTACGCGCGTTTTTTCCGAAGTATAGTTGAGAAGCAGATTCAATCCCGTAAGAGTTATGTCCCCAATAGACCTCATTTAAATAGAGTTCAAGTATTTCAGTTTTTGTATATTTTCGTTCTATTTGTATGGCGAGGATCGCTTCAGCTAGCTTTCTATATAACTTTTTGCGTTGATGTAGAAATAGGTTTCGTGCAAGTTGCTGCGTAAGTGTACTCCCGCCTTCAACAAAACTTCCGGCCTGAATGTTTCGTATCATTGCTCTTAGAATGCCTTTGAAGTTTAATCCATGATGAGTATAAAAATCGGTGTCTTCCAGTGCTACTACCGTTTTTTGAAGAATGGGTGAAATATTTTCTAATCGAATTAGACTTCGGTTTTCTTCTTGGTGAAGTTCTGCAAGTACAATATTGTCTGCAGAAATGATTTTTGTTGTTTCTGCGGGGATGTATGTATTGATTTGATCCACGTTGGGGAGTTTTCTGGAGATATCAAAGATGACAATACCAAGAAAAATAGTGCCTAACAGACCTAATCCGCTACATATGATGGTCAAGTTTTTCAGAATGCTAAATAGACGATTCCGTTTCTCTAAAGATGCTTGGTAAGCGGCGCCAACTGACTTGGAGGATACTTTTGAGACGCGTCCTATAGTGTGTCGCGATCGGAAAATCAGGATAAAACTCCTTTATAGTATTTTTGTTAAATAACTTTAACATGCTGATAGCTAGGTTATGTTATCACAATCTGATTATTTTTAGGAGCGAAGAATTCCCTTTGTCAATGAGGGTATATAGGCAGTACGGTTTTGCGTCTCGTACATCGGTTTAAGATAGGGGGCTTATTGCGTGGATAGACATTGTCGCTGAACCTCGTTAACATATAACGATGAGCTTAGATAGAGATACTTTTTTACAGAGTATAGAATCGATTATTCCTGAGACTTCTGTTGAGGATCTTTTGACTGTTAAAAAGCCACTACGAATAAAGTTTGGCGCAGATCCTTCAGCGCCTGATTTACATTTAGGGCATTGGGTTGTTCTTAGACGTTTAAAACACCTTCAGCAGCTTGGGCATCGTGTTATTTTTCTTATTGGTGATTTTACGGCTATGATTGGCGATCCCACAGGAAAATCCGAAACAAGGCAGATATTAAGTGAAGCCCAAGTTCAGAAAAACGCGACTACTTATCAGGATCAGATCTTTAAATTATTAGACTCTGAAAAA
>CAZIOF010000158.1:0-6491 GCA_964540745.1 uncultured Candidatus Marinamargulisbacteria bacterium | reverse complement strand
TAAAAAAGAATGTTGGGTTTATTATCCCTCAGTTTTTTATCCGCCTTGTCTTATATGCCATGCCGCTAGGCATTGGCCTTTATTATAAATCCTATTTTAAAATCCCCATTATTCTGCTATCCTTATTTTCCTTTCAGGCCTTCTTTGTTTTAAGTGAGGTCTGCAGAAGCATAAAACGGTATAGGAAACGTCTTAAATATGGATAATTTAGGGTCACCCATCGCTAATGAACTTGTCTTATTTGGCAACACCATCATCTGCTACTTAACGCCTATATACATGACCTGGTTAGTATCAGGTCTAATGATTTTATTCGCCTTACTCCTTAAAGGACGTTTGAAACTTATTCCTGGTAAAGTTCAAAGTTCATTCGAGGTTATCTTTGAATTTTTAGAAGAAATTTGTGTAAGCACGCTTGGAAAGAAGGACGGCCGTCGATTCCTTCCGCTTATTGCAACTATATTTGTGTTTGTCTTACTCTCTAACTGGATAGGGATTATTCCTAATCTCGCACGATTTTTAGGTAGTTGTATCGCCGTTATACATAACCTATTAGGGTCGACTGCCGTTACGATTGATTACAATAGTATCACAGATATTAATTTGGTCATGTCCTCCTCGCAATGGTATTCATTCTTACTAAACACACCGAACTTAGAAGAGCCCACCCGGTCTATTTATTCAAATTTAGCGCTTGCATTGCTGGTATCCATTGTCGCTCACTCCTATGGAATAACCCAAAAAGGGTTTCTCACATATCTTAAAGAATATTGTGGCGATATTATTCCTGTTCGTGGTTGGTGGCTTCTTGTTCAACCCTTCAATATCCTTCTTTATATTAATATTATTGGCAAGTTTTCAGAGGTTATTTCCCATGCCTTTAGGCTATTTGGGAATATTTTCGGTGGTGGCTTAATTATTGTAATTGTATCCTCGCTTGTTAAACATGTCTTGGTACCAGTTCCCTTGTACGCCTATTTTGGATTATTTGCCGGTCTTGTTCAAGCGTTTGTGTTTACCATGCTAGCTGTAACCTATATTGCTCAGAATAAAGCTTAAAGGAGATAAAACGTGACATTTATTGGTGTTTTTCCATTATTAGCAGCAGGTTTAGCCATTGGGTTAGGAGCCATCGGTTCTGCTATAGGCGAAGGTATTATCGCCATGAAGGCCATGTCAGCACTTGGACGACAGCCCCACGCTTCTGGAAAGATTGTTAGGGTCATGATTATTGGCCAAGCTATTACTGAAACTGCCGCCATATTTGCAATGGTCATCGCATTACTTCTTGTTTTTCAACCAGCAACATCTGATTTAGGTAAAGGTATCGCACTAATTGCATCAGGTATCGCTATCGGTTTTGGAACAATTGGTGCCGGTTTTGGAGCCGGGTTACCGGGTGGTTCAGCAATGGACGGAATTGGTCGTCACCCAGAAAATACAGATATTCTTACAGTGCAAATGGTGATTGGCCAAGCTGTTACACAAACATCTTGTATTTTTGCATTAAGTATATCGCTCATCTTAATGATGGCAACGCCAGAAGCCAGCATAGGACGATTAGCCGCACTTCTTGGAGCAGGGTTCGCTATGGGCCTCGGTGCTATAGGCCCTGGAATTGGTGACGGTATTGTTGCTAAGAATGCCAACGCTGCAGTTGGTAAAAACCCACGACAAATGGGTCTGCTCACACGAACAATGATTATTGGTCAGGCTATAACGGAAACAACCGATATCTATTCACTCGTTATCGCTTTGATGCTAATATTCGTTGTTTGATTGACATTAAAGTTAAGTTAAAGGTTAAACATTAAGAAAACTATTTAGGAGGACAAGACACATGGACGGTATCACAGGAGAACAATTAATAAGAGCTGTTGCACTACTTGCAGCAGGACTAGCCATGGGACTAGGTGCTATAGGCCCAGGAATTGGTGAAGGATTTGTTGGCGGGAAAGCGTGTGAATCTCTGGGAAAGAGGCCTGATCAAGCCGATCTTATCACACGAACCATGATTATTGGACAAGCTATTTCTGAAACAACGGGTATTTATGCTCTTATCGTTGCGCTTATCTTAATATTCGTCATTTAAAGTGATGCGCTTTAAAGGAGATTATTTATTATGGAGAATTTAAGCTTATATACGATACTCTTTCAAATCATTAATTTTGGGATACTTGTGTACCTCATGAAACGATTTTGTTATCAACCACTGCTTTCTTATCTTGATAAACGTGAACAACTGATTGAAACAGATTTAAATGATGCGAAAACCAATCGAGAAAAATCAGAAACCCTTTTAGCGGAACGTGATGCTCTTTTAAAGGCTGCTTATGTGGACGCTAAAGACATCCGCACAACGGCGGAAGAAGCAAGTAAACAAGAAAAGCAGGTCATGATAACCGCGGCAAAAAAAGAGTCAGAACAATTACTTGAACATGCACAGCGAGATATCAATCTCAATGTAGAACGTTCTAAAAATGAACTTATGGGTGAATTAGGTCAACTGACCGTCTCACTAACCCAACGGTTTCTCAAAGGTCATTTAAGTGAAGAAGATCAGAAGAAGATTGTGATTGATTATCTAGAAAAGACACAATCAACAACACCTTTGAAGGTATAACCATATGCGAACGCACATTTTAACACGACGTTATGTAGAAGCATTTAAGAATACCCTGGCAGCAGATAATGTTCTTTCAGGTTTACAAGCGTTAAATACGTATTCAAGTGTTCTAACGAGTAATAAAACCTTTCTTGCTATTCTAAGTTCGCCGGTAATATCATCTGACGCAAAATTTAAGCACCTCGACTCTGTTTTTGAGGCAGCACAAAAATTTCCTCAATTATTGAACTTCTTTAAATTACTCGTAAGAAAAAATAGAGTCTCATTAATTGCAGATATTCCTGTAGTCACAAAAGAGATGCTTGATATTGAACAGAACGTTGTAGATTGTCACATAGAAACAAATCAACCCTTAACCGAAGACCAACACCAAAAAATGCTTACTCTTTTTAAGAATTGGAGTAGCAAAGAGGCTCACTCTATCATCCATATCAATAAGGATATTATTGGTGGTTTTCGTGTCAAATTAGGAAATACTCTATATGATGGAACGCTTAATAATAGCTTTGAAAAATTGAATCATGTCTTTATGAATTTCAACTAAAGCGACTCTTTAGTTAAGAAAGGTTTTAATAATGAAAATACGTCCAGAAGAAATTACTGCAGTACTAGAAAAACAAATTCAAGAACTTGATACCTCCATAGAAGTTAAAGAAGTGGGTTATGTTCTTCAAGTTGGTGATAGTATTGCGCGAATTCATGGTCTAGAAAATGCCATGGCAGGTGAATTACTAAAGTTTCCTGATAATATCTACGGGGTTGTCTTTAATCTCGAAGAAGACAATGTCGGTTGTGTTATTCTAGGTTCAGGAAATAGCATTAAAGAAGGACAACAAGTCGAACGAACTAAACAGATCCTAAATGTTCCTGTAGGAGACGCTTTATTAGGCCGTATTGTAGACGCACTTGGAAAACCCGTTGATGGTGCAGGGCCTGTCGAAACAACTGAAACAAAATCTATCGAACGTGTTGCTCCTGGAGTATGTGATAGGCAGCCTGTCAGTGAACCCTTACAAACAGGACTTAAATGTGTTGATACCATGATCCCTATTGGACGAGGACAACGGGAACTTATCATTGGTGACCGAAAAACAGGTAAAACAGCTATTGCTATTGATACAATTATTAACCAAAAAGGATCTGACGTTATTTGTATTTACGTTGCAGTAGGGCAAAAGAAGTCTACTGTTACTAAAGTAATTCAAACACTGAAAGATCAAGGTGCAATGGATTACTCTATTGTGGTATCAGCTTCAGCCTCTGAATCCGCTACCATGCAATATTTAGCCCCTTACACAGGGTGTGCTATCGGTGAATACTTTATGGACAAAGGAAAACATGTTCTTGTAATTTATGATGATCTGTCAAAACATGCTGTTGCTTATCGTCAATTATCCTTACTTTTACGTCGACCTCCTGGTCGTGAAGCCTACCCTGGAGATGTCTTTTATCTTCATTCACGTCTATTAGAGCGTGCTCTAAAATACTCCGATGAAAAAGGTGGCGGTTCCTTAACAGCACTACCTATTATCGAAACCCAATCCGGTGACGTATCTGCCTATATTCCAACAAATGTAATTTCTATTACAGACGGTCAAATATATTTAGAGTCTAAACTCTATAACTCTGGTATTAAACCTGCTGTAAACCCAGGAATTTCTGTTTCTCGTGTAGGTGGCAACGCTCAAATAAAGGCAACAAAACAGGTTGCTGGTAGTTTACGATTAGATCTCTCACAATATTGGGAGATTGAAGCCTTTGCACAGTTTGGTTCAGATTTAGATAAAGCAACGAAACAACAATTAGATAGAGGAAAACGCCTTATAGAAGTCTTAAAACAAGACCAATATCAACCCATGCGAATAGCGCTTCAAGTGGCCATTGTATATGCTGCTATAAATGGTTATTTGGATGATATCCCTGTCTCATCTGTACAGGCATTTGAAAAAGAATTAGTGTCAGCCTTGACTGTTCAGCATGATGCTTTACTCAACGATGTTGAGGAAAAGAAAGTGTTGAATGATGAGATAAAGACAAAACTTGAGGCGGTTATTTCGGATTGTAAAACAGCTTTTAAGGCAACTCTAGACTAATGGCTCAACTTAGAGAAATTAAAACACGCATTGAATCGGTTGTTAAAACCAAGAAGTTAACACAGGCGATGAAGATGGTTGCCGCATCCAAATTTAAACGAGCCACAACTCAGGTAGCTAATGCTAGAGATTACGGGGATACACTAACTGATATCTTGCACAACTTGTTCATTAGACTTGATCAGGATGATCTTCCTAAATTATTTGAGGCCAATAACTCCAAAAAGAATGCGGTTATACTACTCACTGCTGATCGTGGACTTTGTGGTGGCTTTAATTCAGGCGTCCTGAAGCAATGTGATACCTTTCTTGCTGATCGCCCTGAAGATACAATTGAATTATTTATTGTTGGAACAAAAGGTGTTCAACATTACAAGCACAAAAAATGGTCAGTTAAAGAAGATTATACGCAATTTTTCGATAATATGACCTACGAGAAGATTATAGACGTTTTTTCAGAAATCATAACGCAGTATGAAAATGGTTATTATGGGAATGTGACGATTATCTATAACCAATTTTCTTCTGCATTGTCTAGTAAGCTTGTAACACAAAAACTTCTCCCCTTTTTGGAAGCTATTGAAGAGTCACAAGATGACACAGAAAGAGATGACACTAAAGACACAATTTCTCATACAGATTTTGAATATGACCCGAGCAAGCTAAGTCTTCTTTCTAAGGTGGCAAAAGAGTATTTTTTATTTAATATTTTTAAAAGTTTATTGGAAAGTCAAGCGGCAGAAGAAGGTGCTAGAATGGCCGCAATGGAAGCGGCTACAGATAATGCTGGCGAAATGATAAAGGAATTGTCATTAATCTATAACCGATCAAGACAAGCGCAAATTACAAGTGAAATTTCAGAAATTGTTGCAGGTGCAAGTGCACTTGAATAACAAGGAGGTAATAAAATGAGTACAAAGGGAAAGATAACACAGATCATTGGTCCCGTTGTGGACTTAAAGTTTCCCGCAGGGAAACTACCAGAGCAAGGCCATGCCATTGAGATTATGCAAGATAGCAAACGTATTGTTTTAGAGACCATGCAACACTTGGGAAACAATACGGTTAGAGCTGTATCCATGTCCAGTACAGACGGTCTCACTAGAGGTGTGGAAGGTCATAATACAGAAGCCCCAATTACTGTTCCTGTTGGGAAAGAGACGTTAGGCCGAATCATGAATGTGGTTGGAGAAGCTATTGATTATGGGGAACCTATCAAAACATCCAAAACATCACCGATTATTAAAGAAGCCCCATCATTTGTTGAGCAAAGTACATCAACCCAAATGTTTGAGACCGGCATCAAAGTTATCGACCTTTTAGCCCCCTATCCACTAGGCGGTAAAATTGGCCTTTTTGGTGGAGCAGGTGTTGGTAAAACCGTTCTGATTATGGAATTAATACGAAATATCGCTATGGAGCATGGTGGATATTCCGTATTTACAGGCGTAGGTGAACGTACAAGAGAAGGAAATGACCTTTGGCTTGAAATGAAAGAATCAGGCGTTATTGATAAAACAGCCCTTATATATGGTCAGATGAATGAACCTCCAGGTGCTCGATTTAGAGTAGGGATAACAGGACTAACACAGGCAGAGTATTTTAGGGATGAAGAAGGAAAAGATGTTCTATTGATTATTGATAATATCTTTAGATTTGTTCAAGCTGGTTCAGAAGTATCTGCTCTACTTGGAAGAATGCCTTCTGCGGTAGGTTATCAGCCTACTCTAGGAACTGACGTTGGTGAGTTACAAGAACGTATCACCTCTACT
>CAZIOF010000157.1:0-4976 GCA_964540745.1 uncultured Candidatus Marinamargulisbacteria bacterium | reverse complement strand
CCCTGTGGCAAGTTCGGTAATCTGTTTTTGATGAATATAGAGTGCAGGTGGATGTCCTGCAGAGGTATAGGTAAGCAATTTAGTATGTAAATTTATGGAGGCTAAAAATGAGGTGACATAGGGGACCTGACTATTACGAATATACTGCTGGATGTCATGGTTCGCTTTAAGGCAGATATTCGCTGTAGAGGCGCTGTCCTTTCCAATTTCACTAAGAATACCTGATGATAGGGCCATAACTAGCGCTGAAGAGATACCGTGGCCGGCCACATCGCCAATAATAATACCAAGATGTTCTTGTAAATCATCTTGATACTGGATGACGCCAGGAATGTCTTTATGAACATTAAGAGTTTGATTATGCTGAGTAAGAAACGTAATGAAATCACCACCGATATGGGCCGCAGGAATACATATTTTAGAGAGTTTAATACCATTAATATGCGGAGGCGTATTTGCCATGAGCGCTTGTTGAACATTCTTTGCCATGATGAGTTCTTCTATAACCGGGTTATCTTGTATTTGAGGTGTTTTATTAGTCATCATGAGGTAAAGTGCACCCCCTGCAAAGAATAAGGTGCTAACAGGGTAAATAAATAGGGGGGTGTTTAATAAAAGAAAAAGGAGCTGTAAGCCGATAAGTGACCCTGCAATAATCCAAAAATAAACATACATCACCATATCCTAAACTTTCTCACAAAGAGGATATTGCAAATACACGTAAAATTGATTAGAATTCTTTGGTCTGGCGGCATAGCCAAGTGGTAAGGCCGGGGTCTGCAAAACCTCTATCCCCAGTTCGAATCTGGGTGCCGCCTCCAAACTCATTAATTCCCCTTTTTATAAACACGATCAAAGATAAAGTCCACATGTTTTGAATATTTATCTGAATTGAAAACAGCGTTGTAATCGTCCTCGGTCAATAATTTAGCTAGTTGTGGGTCAGCCTTTATTTTTTGATCAAAGGCCACTCTATCCTTAAATGAAGAAAGAGCATTGCGTTGGACTATCCTGTACGCATCTTCTCTAAGAACCCCTTTATTAACTAAGGTTAGAAGTAGCTGTTGAGAAAAGTAAATATGGTACGATTTATCAATGTTTTCCCGCATTTGTTCTTCGTTGATAACCATTTCCTTTAATACTCTTGTCATCAGAGAAAACATGTAATCTAGAGCTATAGTTGCGTCTGGAAAGATAATACGTTCAGTAGACGAGTGGGAAATATCACGCTCATGCCACAGATTTTGGTTTTCTAGGCTAGTGAGGGCATAACCACGTAAAACTCTAGCGAGTCCTGACACGCGTTCACAGATGATAGGGTTCTTTTTAAGGGGCATGGCAGAAGACCCTTTTTGTTTTTTTGAAAAGGGCTCTAATATTTCATTGAATTCAGTTTTTTGTAAGGCCCTAATTTCTGTCGCAAACTTTTCAAGTGACCCTCCAATAATGGCTAAACAGGTCATGAATTCTGCATGCCGATCCCGTTGCAATATTTGAGTAGAAGCAGGAGAGACCTCAAGTCCTAACGACTGGCAAACAAAGGCCTCTAGTTGGGGCGTTATATTAGAGTAGTTTCCAACAGCCCCAGAAATCTTACCAACACGAATCGTTTCTAACGCAGTCTGTAACCGTTGTCTATTTCGCTGCATTTCGGCATACCAGACAGTTAGTTTGAGCCCCACAGTAGTGGGTTCGGCATGGACACCATGTGTACGGCCCATAATAGCGGTAAATTTATATTTAGAGGCTTTCTCCTTAATTGTTTGAAGCAAAATGTCGATATCTTGAAGCAAAACCTCTCCAGATTCTTTAATAAGCAAACTAAACGCAGTGTCGACAACATCAGATGATGTGAGCCCCATATGAACAAATCGCGATGAAGGGCCAATATTCTCAGCTAAATTAGTTAAAAATGCAATAACGTCATGGTGAATGTCCGATTCGATTTCATCAATACGTTTCACATCGAATCGTGCCTTCTCTTTTATTATGTCATAATCCTCTTTCGATAAGTTTCCTAGATGAACGTGTGCATCGCATGCGGCAAGCTCCACATCTAGCCATTTGTTGAATTTATTTTTTGGCTCCCATATAGCGGTCATAGCCTCTCGTGAATAACGTGTAATCATAATACCCGTAAGTGTATCACTTTGCGACCCTAACAAACAACAATAAAGCGTCAGTTCTAAATAAGGGCTTCTATAGAGGTCGCGCAGAGTGTGAGGGCTTTTTTTACAATACCCTCAGCATTAAGTGATAGTTCAGCCTTTAATCGTTCAGGAGTCCCATGTGTAACAAACGAATCTGGAATAGCAATATGATGCCATTCATTGAGGGGTTTGTCCAAATAGTTAAGAGTTTGGAGAATATAGGGGAATGTGCCGCCAATTGCAGAGCCTTCTTCCACAACAATGACATGCTTAGATTTTTGGACATAATTATTAAGCAAATTGGTATCTAAAGGCTTGAGAAAACGTAAGTTAATTGCAGCTACTTTTAGTCCTTCTTCATGTAGCTGCTTCGCCGCATCCAGAGAAGGGATAGACATGGATCCTACAGACAAAATAAGAATATCTAGGTTGGATTGACCATGGCCAATCATTACCTCAGACTTGCCTTTAGAAATAGAGACAGGAACTATTTCCTGTTCAGGAATAGACCCTCTTGGAAATCGTATAGAAATAGGAAGATTTTCAGTAATAGCCCATTTAAGCATGCCTGAAAGTTCAGCGCCATTTTTCGGTGCACAGATAATCATATTAGGTATATGAATAAGATAGGCAATATCAAAAACGCCATGATGTGTAGGCCCATCAGCACCAACGATACCAGAACGATCCAATGTGAAAATAACAGGCAAGTTTTGCAGACAAACATCATGAACAACTTGGTCATAGCCTCTTTGAAGAAAGGTAGAGTAAATCGATAAGATAGGTTTAGAGCCAGCTCTTGCAAGACCTGCAGCAAATGTAACCGCATGCTCTTCCGCAATCCCAACATCAAAAAATCGGTCAGGAAATTCATCAGCAAAACGATTCAGTCCACTTCCTTCCGTCATAGCAGGTGTTACAACAACAATATCCTTATCTTGTTTTGCTAATTGGCAGACTTCATTTCCAAAAAAAGCTGAATAAGATGGCGAGGATGGTTTAATAGACGGGACGGTAGGTTGTGATTTTTGTGGAGAGACACCATGATATTTGATCGGGTTATTTTCTGCAGGGGTATGCCCCTTCCCTTTAACAGTGAGGATATGAATCATCACTGGACCAGGATAGTTCTTAGCAAACTTTAAGGCACCCATTAACAATGGCGTATTGTGGCCATCAATAGGCCCTAGATACTTGAATCCAAATTCTTCAAAAATAACGCCCACTTTTACATCAAGCATAATATCTCTTAATCGTTCGACTGTTTTTTCGATGCGACGCTTTAACGGGACACCGATTTTATCTGGAATCTTTGAAAAAATACGTTCAAATTTATCCTTAGCGGAGGTGTAGGGTGGCGATGTTCGAATAGACGTCATATAGTTGGCCATATTTCCTACGGGTTTTGAAATAGACATATTATTATCGTTAAGAATACAAATAAAATTAGTATCTTTTAGGTGCTGAACATTATTAAGTGCCTCAAACGCCATTCCTCCAGATAGAGAGGCATCTCCAATAACGGCAACCACGTTATAATTTTCTTTTTTAATATTACGTGCTTGGGCAACGCCAAGGGCTGCTGATAGTGCCGTTGAGGCATGCCCTGCGCCAAAGGTGTCGTGCTCACTTTCATCGATTTTTGCAAAGCCAGATAAACCATCGTCTTGTCGAACAGTAAAGATGCGATCAAGTCGGCCAGTCAACATTTTATGAACATAACATTGATGAGAGGTATCCCAAACAATTTTATCGGTAGGGCTATCAAGTACTGAATGTAGAGCAAGTGTTAGTTCAACAACTCCAAGATTTGAGGCCAGGTGACCGCCACATCTATCCCCAACTTGTAATAACGTTTCACGGATCTCTTTTGCAAGCGTGTCATACTCAACCTTGGCCAACCCTTTCAGGCCCTGAGGAAAGTCTAGAGATGATAATAATGATGTTGTCATGACAGAACCTTAATATTAATAGTGACGCCCCTAGAATAAGAGGGTTGCAGAAGCAATGCCTATGAGAGCGCCGATACAAACCTCGAGAGGACTATGTCCTAAAATTTCAGTTAACTTAGCATGCTGGAATTTATCTTTGGCTATAAAATCAGCGATTAGCCGATTTAAAATGGAGGCATGTTTGCCGGCCGCGTGTCGAACTCCAGTGGCATCATATAATACCACAAAGGAAAAAATTGCACATACATAAAATATGTTAGAAAAAAAACCCTCAGTCAATCCAATCGCTGTTGACAGTCCTACAACCATAGCGGCATGAGAGGAAGGCATTCCACCAGAAGAAAATAAGCTTGAAACTCGGAAGGACTTTTCTCGAAAAGAAATAAAAATTATCTTTAATGATTGCGCTATAACCATTGCTAGAATAGCAGAGATAAGAGGATATGCCTCATCTAGTAAGAGATTAATTATCATTTAGTGGGTCCTCTCCAAAAAATAATGAAGAATACTGTAGAATAGTGAACAATCTTTGTGACGTGAAAGGTCATTCAATGCGGCTTCTGCTCCTTTAGCTTCTTCTTGTGCAAGTTCTCTAGCTTTAGTTAATCAAAAAAGGGAGGTATAGGTTAACTTATCTTGAGCCCGATCTTTTAAGGGTGATTATCCTAGAACTTCCTTTGTTAAAGTAACGTCTAAAATATCATCGATGATTTGAAAAAGTAATCATAAATGAGAGCAAAATATAGCTAAAGGTTGAAGAATAGAAAGAGCCTCTGTTTCCAATTTGGCGGGTAGCATAATGGCGGTTGCAATAACAATCCCCGTTTTGAGTGCATGAAGCTTTTTAAGCCCTTCGTAACGTTGAGTAGGTTCC
>CAZIOF010000156.1:0-17357 GCA_964540745.1 uncultured Candidatus Marinamargulisbacteria bacterium | reverse complement strand
CACATCTCTGCCAGCTATTAAGTAAAACTTTTTTATCGGCTAGCCGATAACTAAAGGATAGATAATAATTATTTATATTAAAACAGAAGGAATTCATAAATTATGATTAAAAAACACACAGCAATGAGAATAAAAAGATGTGACAAAAGCTACTTCAATCTAAAAAACACTGATACAACACATGGCAAGATCGTTGAAGGTATATCAGCCTCAAACAGCATGTTTTTTGGAACGATGGATAAAGACGGCATGATGCATGGCACAGGCCTCAAATATAGCTGGAACGGCGCCAATCCTAAGGAAAGAAATGTCGCTATTGCCTCATTTGAACATGGTCAGGTCCATGGCCCAGGTCGTGTAACAAGCAGCGTTTGTAACGATATCGTGACGGTCACTGCAGAAGGAACTGTTAATATGAATCAAATCGAAACCCTCACTTGGAAAGTCGAGATTAATTATCCAGAATTTACACAGAGCGATAAACGTATAATAGATAATCCAGGCTACAGGGTAGACCACTTTAAGACACATTTTAATACACTAAAGATGTTCTATGTTAAACTGGCTTTAGAAGAAGCTAATAAAACATACCGTGCTACTCAAGCGAAGAAGGTTATGGGAACATCTCTACAATTAGAAGAACAAAAACGCGCAGTATTAGAAACAACACATTTAGCCAAAGACATAGCATCAAAACGAAAAAAAACCGGTCATGGACCCACAACTAAATCTAGCGCTTTTGCTCTTCATAATGGACTTTAGCACTATCAGAATTGATTGTTAATCATATTATTTTAATGTTGAGATTAAGTATTTTCAGAAGTCATTAACGCTTGTTTTTTGTGGCACCTGATATCAAACTTTTGAAATTTAATTTAGGTGATTTCTTGTCATTTAAATTAATATAAATTAAGTCAATCGACTCAAGATCAATCGTTTGGCTCTTAAACGTACCATCTAAGACCACATACTGTTCGTGGATCTCTGTAATCTTACCAGATACTAACTTCCCTGTTCTGAGTACTAGGCTATCTGCATAAAGACATGAGGTGAAACAAATACCTAACAGTACCCTATAACTATATGTGATTAGTGTTCTCATCAACTACCCCCAGTTCTCTCCCCTATATATTAATTATCGGTATTTTTATTCAAAAATTTCATAAGAGCCCTAAAAAGACAGTGGTAAAAACACCCTACATGTCTTCATGATTCACTGACAAAGTATGCCCCAACCCAGACGCCCGCTCACTAATAGATAGCCCTTCAGGCCATAGAAAACCCCATCACATAGAGTCCTAAGCCCAGACATATACCTGTGAACATTACCCCCTTCACATCAGAGATAACACCTCTCTACCCTCATGTAAACACGGGTCTAAGTAGCTATCCATTATCGCGACTTTTTGGTCATTATAGGTCCTCATAACCTGACGTACCGTAATGCCTTCCTTAATAGGAACCCCAGATTCCTTCCAATAGCTATGGAGCGGTTACCATTTCACATAAATTTGCCCGTCCCAGATTTTTTGGTCCTTAATAATACCTGTTACTAAAAAATAAAAATCAGTCTCATTTGTACCACTCTCCACTATCACATGGTTGTCTATTTGCATGTAATCATCGACCTCTTTACCAACTTAGACACCCAAATGAGTTAGAACAAACTGAAAATCGTTGATACATACTATCCCCCCTATTTCTGTGCTGTTATAAGTGACATATGATAATATCTGGACTATTCAGAGGAAATATAGGCCTTTGTAAGGGATTATAAAAGAGACCCTTCACAATTAATCATGTCCTAACGGTTTCTATTCAGCGTTCCACTATATTGCTTATTAACGAAAAAATATAATAGACATCTTGTCAAATATTATGTTTAATTATCTATTTTCATAGCAATTCCTCGCTAAATTTAACCTAGAGGTTATCTATGCAGACCAATAAACCGTCAACAACGCCCGCCATATCCTTACTAAGTACTGCCCCCTTATTTCAACACCCCTCTTCACCATACACATCTGCACTCAAGGTTTCTAAAGTAACTCCCAGAACAAGGGCTATAACTCAACGCACCCATACAACAAAGCCTAGCACTCAACCCAATCCCAGAACAATGACTCTACCTAAACCCACGCATACAACCAGGCCTCTCATTCAACCCAAGTCCAGAACAAGGGTAACAATGGCTCTACCTCTAGCCAGGCCCAAAAGACAAGGCCCTCAACCCAGTCAAGGATCACCTCAAGATACAACACCCAAACACCCCGGAATTTCACCTCTTAAGCTGACGCCCCAGGATGTTACTCTAAAACAAAGAACGCCATTAAGTGATAGCCGATTTGAGTTATCCGCTAACCATATTATGGTCCCCCCCCCCGTCCCCCTTGGTCATCGCAATATAATGGGAACACAGGGCTATCTGTGGCAACCTGACAAAATAACCAGACGTTTGGATACATCTATCACTTTTAGGCACTTTAAGGAAGACTGGGGGTATTTAGCAACAGACTTTTTATTATCGTTAAAGTATTTAGAGCATCTCTATCAACACATTCTTCATAAGGAATCCAACTACTGCACTAAACACCCTATATCTAATACCACACCCTTTATGTTAGGCACACCGAATGAACCAGTCAAAGGACTGGATCTCTTCCTCTACATCCTGTATAGAAAAGACTTGGGTCACATCATTCCCAATTTATTACAAGATCTTCACAAACATCTACCCATATACATTACATCTTATACTACCGCCATAAGGTGCTCTTTCTCGACATCAGGTCCTATGGGATCCTCACCACGTCTACTTTTATCCCATCGACTAGATGCCTTAAGAATAGCTACGAAACTCTTACCAAGTGCATGCTTAACACCTATTTCTAAAGATCCGTTCGATCGCTCCTTTATCCCACCTGCTATGTTTGGAATTCGCCATGGCCCCACATTTATTCTTTTGTCTGATTTCACACAAACTCATAGGCATTCATCTGATAAACCATCGCTATTAAAGGACTACTATAAACAACTTCGTTCAGATGGGGTGGACAGGCTCATTAGACTCAATGGTGAATATGAAAAAGACTGGGCCCCTTTTGGCTATACAACAACAGCCTCTAACTCTTATGGCATTAGAACCATCGATCTCTTTTGCGATGACGGGTACCCAGTACCCCCTGATATTCTTCGCTATTCAATAACGGCTATCCGTGGGTCATCAACAAATAAAATAGCGATCCATTGCAAAAGTGGGCTAGGTCGAACCGGTAGCATTGTTGCCCATTGGTACAAGACCGTTCACCCAGAGTTAGGCGTTGGCCAATTCTTAGCTACGTTACGATTACTACGGCACCCATGCACGATTTTTGAGAACCAAGAAAATGCTCTTTTCCCTAAATCACCCAAACGATAATATATCCCTCTTCTGTGGGACATCCAGGCCACCAAGATTTGTTGTCGGTCAACTCACTTATCATGATCGCAACCATTCAGGCTCCTTTTAGCCAATTAACAATCATTGAATGTTAGGTAAATTTAATGTAAATTATTATAAAATCACAACAATGCTCCACAACACACCTCAAAGACTCCCAGCATATGGAATCCGCGAGAGTTAAATTCAACAACTAAAGGAGCCCACTCCCTATCGAATAATGAGCGCCACATCGCCTCTAAAACCACCCATTTCACAAAATCATCTGTCAGGCTCTCGAGCTCTATTCCCCACCTCGACAGGTTTCAGCCAAGCGCGTCCTGGCTCTTGATTCAAAGTTCACACCCGTATTTGAGTGCTTTAACACCTTTTTTAAACAGACAGGGCGCTCGCTACAAAACCCAAAAGAAAATCTCATTCAGCATCTTAAGAACCCTAAAAGCCCCTATACCAGTACATTTACCCCTTATATAAAAGAGAACCTAACACCTGAACATCAGAACACAGCCCTTAATTTCATCATCGACATCTGCAAAACCTACACCGTCAGGAATCTTACGACTAAACAATCCCTGTCAGAATTACGCTCGCTTACAGCGAACTTGAATAGCCTCATCACAACTCTAAAACTCGATAAAAAGGCCTTTTCATTTCAACCTAAACAAGCCTATTTAGGCCAAATCCATCGGTGCTGGCCCAGAACTATCAAACATGGCTTTGGAATCACCTTTCAGGGCAGTGACTGAGAAAATGGACTCTATCACAACAATACCTATTACGGTACCAACGGCCAACATAACACCTTCGTCTAAATTAACTAACAAGGGAGATATTATTAATGAAGAAATTAATCGCATTAACATCACTTAAACGTCCATTGGAATCCACAACCAACACCTCTAAACGATGTCGATTTATAGATGATCGTCAGGACATTAAATACGATGCAACTAACGACTACTTATATCCATGACTACTCTTGTAACAACATCAGTATATTTCGTCATTACTAGATACCTACCATACTCCATACTCAACAGACCGCCATTGATTGGTAGCAGAAACGAATCTAATATACTCTCAAACTGTCAATTAGCGATTGTAAGCCAGGCTCTACTCAACACCTGTTTTTAAGTAAGCTTCCTTGCACCATATTCTGCCTCCACCGGCTTCTTTACAACGTTGCAGTGTTTTTGCCTTTGCTTCTGCTGAAGAAGTACCCTTCCCATAATGCGTCCCATGAAAGGGTGTATCTATATAGTAAGTAAACTCTTTTTCTTTTTCTTTTTTCTTTTTCTTACTTTCTTCGTATATTAAACGGTTTTCCAATTTAAGACCAAAGACCTGCTGCTGCAATTGAACAACTGCTAATTCGAGCTGCCGTATCTGTCTTGATAAGTGATATAACTCTGAGACTTTGTCAGGATCATCCCTCTTTGTGCTCTCTACATTCTTATTTTTGTTCCCAATGTTTATTTTTATGATCCCCTCTATAAGATCTTGCCCAATTACAGCACTAACTTGTGTTGTACTTAATATACCTACTAGTAAAATAATCACCATGCTTTTCATTGATAACGCTCCATATATATTGTTATTTATTAAAAAAATTTAACTAAACTATCATAAGAACTTTATTATGTCTACTTGTTAATTCCACACCTTCTTAATGGCACGAATCAGTAAAGCAGAGTCTTTACTGCCAACTTGTCTGTTCCGATCAGTGATCTGATGAAACCACTTTTGCTGTTGTACGTTCTTTCTTGCCCTTTTTTTAGGCACTCTCACCGTGGTTACCCGAGGACCTCTTAAGGTAGACAAAAAAAGCCCCTCCTGGATACATAGCCATATCATATAGTCCTTATTTGTATTTTTACCCCATTATCGTAGTATCGGTCTTTTTATAATTCAATTTCATATTAATAACCACATAAATAATATAGACTGTATTTTGACCTACCCTCATTGATTAAATGGTTCGCTTTATTTTATTTCACGAAGCCCCTTCCCTTTTATTTTTATTTTGTTTATTTTTTATGAAATTAATACCATTTGTTTGCGATAATATCATACATAGATAGGTATATGGAGGCATATATGGCAAATGAATCGCCAGACACACCAAACACTCAGGTTGACTATTGTCGAAGTAGATTCACACCACGAAAAAAAGAGGTGTTACGACTGATAAAAGAAGCTAGAGAGGTATTAAACGAATCCAATAATGACTTGAATAAAACCCAAGATATGGTTGATCAATCGGCCGACAGAATTAAGTCTATTATCAACGAGATAGATTCCTACAACTTCAGCGTTGATCACGTCTTTCCAAAAACCCATCATTATCAACGCCGTAGAGCCTTGTCACGACAACATTAAATAGTCCTTAGGTCATTTGTCCCCTATACCTGGCGAGTGTTATGATGAGGTTATTCCGTACATCATATAAAAATCGATTCAACTATTTCCCAGGTGGCATAGTTCCTTTTGCCCACTATAGAAAGGTAGCCTACGCTAGTATTTAAAGTCCTCTCCGTTAATCATCGGAAACGATCCTGTCCCACTGAGTCTCCAGACATACTGCCGAAACGACGACGCGTCATACCAGATGACCCGATTCAAATGACACGCCTAGCTTTCAATTTTGATGTGGCACCTCAGGACAATTTTTTTGATTTCGTCAATCAAGCCAATTTGGACCGACTATCTATCCCTGATCATTGTGTGGAATATGGCATTGATTCTCTTATCCAGGAACGCATTCACAGAGAACTGTACGACCTTTTATAGAACCTCCTTAAACGTGAGCCACAGAATGACCGTGAACAATTGGTCCACACCTTTGTCACTAGCATCACAGACATGGTCACCCGAAACAAATCAGGAATAGAACCATTAAAGGACATCTTATATCGCATTAGTCGGCTTGAACGAGGCGCCTCATTAGCACGATGCATGGCCTATTTACATCGTCGACAAATCACGGCTTTTTTTGATACTGATGTGGAATGCAACCAGAAAGAAACTTACTTGTTAACCATGTCCCAAGACGGATTAGGGCTCCCTACTCGAAAACATTATATCGACGACGCCTATCAAGACGTTCGTGACCGTTATCAGACCCATCTTAAGACACTCTTTTTAAAATTAGGCCGAAACAAACGTGAGGCAGCTCAAGCGGCTAGAAATGTCCTCTATATCGAAACACGATTAGCAAAGGCTATGTTAACCCCTATTGAGGAAGATAATCCAGAACTCACCCATAACCCTGTTTTAGTCACAGATTGTGTCTCTTCGCATCGATTCCGACTTCAGAACCGATTCATGAATACTGATTGGCGTGCCTACTTTACAGAATTAGGGGCCATGGAACGCTTTAATATTACCACGTTAAGCAAGGTCACCGTGGATAGCACACGCTACTTTAATGAGGTTTCTTCTATTTTAAATCAGACCGGTCTACAAACCATCAAGGATTATTTGGTCTGGCAGAGTATGTCTCAACTAAGCCCCTATTTATCCACTGAGTATAGAGACCATCATCGTGCGTTTTTTGACCAGGACTTATTAGGCATTACACAAGAAAAGCCACTTTGGCAAACCGTCGTTGAACTTACCAATGATGTCTTCGGTGAACGTTTATCTAAATTTTATATTGAAACCCATTTCCAAGAAACAACACGAACGTCTATTAGCGCCAAGTGCGAACGATTAAAGCGTGCTTTCCAACATCGGATACAGAGCTTAGACTAGATGGAAAGTGATACAAAGATCATGACCCAAGCAAAACTACTGGAGATGAAGTCAAAGATTGGTTATCCGTCTGACTGGACTGATTACGACGGACTCACGATTTATAACGATGATCCTCTTGCGACCCATGTCCTCAAAACCATGCAAGATGACTTTGATCAGATCATTGACACTATTAATACCTCAAGAGATAAGGATGTCTGGGATATGCTTCCCCAGGAAGTGAATGCCTATTATGACCAGGAACTTAATGAAATCGTCCTACCTGCCGGCTATATGCGTGTTCATTTTTTTGACCCCAATGGCTACCAGGCCATCAATTATGGGGCTTTTGGGGCTACCATTGGCCATGAGATGACCCATGGTTTTGATGCCAGTGGTCGAAAATATGATTCCTCTGGCCGAATCCATAATTGGTGGAAGGGATCTGATTTGGATCGTTTTAATATCTCTTGTCAAAGCTTGGTCCAACAATTTAATGCCGCATCAACAGAAGAGGTACCTGTCCAGGGCGATCTAACCCTAGACGAAAACATTGCCGATTTGGGAGGCCTATCGATTGCTTACGAAGCCTTTAAAACCTTGCTATCTAAGCCTAATCACGGCATAGCAGACACATTAGACGGTTATACGGCTGAACAACGGTTCTTCCTTGCCTTTGCCTGGGGATCTCAAACAAAAGTACGTCCTCAGTATGCCAAACTAAATGGCGAGACGGATTGTCATGCCCCTGCTAAATTGAGAGTCAATATACCACTATCTAATTTCATGCCCTTTCTAGAGGCCTTTAATGTGCAACCAGGACAGGGCATGTATCGAACGCCAGAAGAGCGTATCCGTATTTGGTAATGCTTATAGCCAATACAAACTCAAATAGTGTAATCTGTTTAATAACTGACCCTATATATCACTATCAAAGGAAGATAACCATGGATGACATAACAATGCACAATGTGACAGACGTAGATAACGCCATTAAAACATGTTTTGAAGCTTGGGTTTCAGCCGTCGCTACCGGCAACCCTGACAAGGTCTTAGCCCTCTACGCCGATAAGGCTATACTACTGCCTACTCTATTAGGAAAAGTCTGTGATAGCCCAAACGCTATCCGCGACTATTTTGTCCATTTTCTAGCTAAGTCACCCCAGTGCGTATGCGATGAATCTCATATCCGCTGCTATAGTGATACGGGCATTAATTCAGGCCATTATAGCTTTAGCTTTGGCGATGGCTCCCAAGCTAAAGCCCGATACACCTTTGTCTATCGAAAAAAAGACAATCAGTGGCAGATCGTGGAACACCATTCCTCAAAAATGCCTTCTTAAATTGGTGTTTCCTGGTATGTTTTTCTTATAAATATATCATTATGAAATTCTTATCAATAACTACCGGTAATAAATTATATAGATTTAATTTAACCATTACAGATTAAGTCAGAATGTTTCTAGGATACTATGTATAAAATTTTAATTACTACGCCATTTACTTGAACCTCATGATTTATTAGCTTTATATAAAAGCATGATGTGTTCTAGACAATTGATCCACGAAACAGATATCCGTCTCAATAAAAAACACTCTGTGACACACTTGATCAAAAACATCATACTCTTTGTGCCCAAGAATACGAAAACGAAAGGTTAGTTAATCTTTTCTGTCGTAGCGGCCAAGATCTTAAGTGCCATAGTGTTCGACAATCTCGTAACTTATTGCAACTAGCTCAGCTAAACCAACGATATGACGCCCTTTTAAGGGAAGTAACACATCTTCAAGGTTGCTGCGATAGCATCATGGCACTACCAGGCCCCATACCAACACAATTATCAAGGCCTGCACCTACAAATAACGAGCCTCAAACAGATGATACTTGTTGTCTATTACTATAAAATAAGTCACCCAACACCTAAATATCACAACCCCATGTTCGTCACTAATAGGCCCTTTAGGCAATAATTACCCTATCTAGCCTGCACCTAAACGTTCGTACACACACACGCCCATAACATATTTATTCCCCTGTTTTGGCTGTATGCTCACCCTAACGCCATCTTTCTGTAGACACCTCTGGGGGTATTAAAACTCCCTATTCATGACTTAACAAATCTATACACACACTTCTCACCTACACTTCTCCCCACTTAGAATCCACCTGCATCTTATTGTTATTATATTATTTTATTTTAAATAATTTGCTATAATTTGAAATATTATTGTTTTTTTAAGCGATAATATTATATAGTTGCAAAAAAAGGAGACCGTCATGACAACATTAACGAACGAAATAAATATTACAAAGAAAACTAAATCAGGAAGAACAGAGCTTCACACAGCCGCTCGATTTGGACGGTTACAAATTGTTACTTCGTTACTAAAATCAGGTTGCAATCCGAATAAGTTGGATAGTTATGGTGAAACACCGCTTCATTTAGCTGTTCGACACAACCATAAAATAGTCGCACAGACCTTATTACAAAATTGTGCAGATATTACTATCGCCAATGTGATTGGCGATACACCTCTGCATATCGCCGTGAGAAATGGCTATAAAGAGATTGTTAGTGAATTCATAAACAAAGGCGCCTCTGTTTATGAAAAAAGTGGCTACACCCTCCTCCATTCGGCAGCGGCAAACGGTCATGACACGCTTGTTACATTACTCATTCAATCAGGCGCAAATCTTACGGCAAAAGATGATAATGATGCGACGCCTCTTCATTGGGCCACGATTAAAGGCTATACCGATATCCAAGAGATTCTCAAATGCTCTTTAGTAGCCACGATAATAAATTGAATAAAATAGAGGTCTTACTCCAACTAGTCAATTACATTCGCTAGAGTGTGACTCAAAACTAGTTTCAGACTAGACAAAACACACTCTTAACTCTGAAAGACCTACCCCCTCCACCCTAAACAACCCTTACACGGTGCCATAAATCATCTTTAACGGATTACTCATTCCCCCTCAGTACTTGCCCCTCTATAAACGTTTTAACTTTAACCTAGATTATCACATAAACCAGCGACTCAATTTATTAATAATCATCTTCTCATTAAAAGAACCTCTTTATTTTCCAAAATCACTTTCTTATTTTACGTAAAAAATTTTACTATTTATTAATCTGATAAAATACACTATACTTTTCATGGATATATAAATATATTATATTAAATAAAGGTGGTCCTCATGCCTAACATACACAACAATAAAACAAAGACAAATATGACTATACCGCTCCTAAGAGCCGTGCAATTTGGAAAACTTCAAATTGTGATATCACTTCTTGATAATGGTGAACCTGTGAATACCCAAGACCAAGAAGGAAACACCCCTCTTCATTTGGCTGTTCGACATCATCACCCTAAAATTGCAAAACTTTTATTACATTCCAAGGCGAATATTAATGTGCAAAATCATATCGGAGATACCCCTCTTCATATTGCTGTACGACAAGGGAATACTCCGATTACTCTATCTCTAATTGAAGCAGGTGCTAACCTAACTACCCATCCAGGATATACACTACTTCATATTGCGGCTGCAAATGGACATCTTGATATTCTTAAGGTTCTCATTAGCGCAGGTGCTAATATCCATGCTAAAGATGAGAATGGTGCTACCCCACTAAATTGGGCCCACATTAAAGGCTATTCATGTATCAGCAACCATCTCTTACATGCCATGAAAAACACCCTACAACCATTAGCCTCACTCTCTATCTAAAACAAGAGGCCTGAACTATAAGTAAGAGCCTGTATTTTTAAACCTATTTTAGTCGTTTTGGTTATCAGATTATTAGCTTAGTTTATTATATAATTAACTATAAATCGTCATAAAACATCCATGTTTTTATCATGAGACTGATCATTCTCAACGTCTTATCGATACCTATAGAGAGGTTGATGATCGTATCTCACGCTGTGTGCTTCGAGAGTCTCAGACGCTTTTTAAGCGTCTCAATACTGATCTGTCTATAAATCCTTTCACTCGGACAATTCGTATATTGTGTGAGTACAGCGATCCCCCCTCTAACTTTATCAAGACCTTCAACAAACAAGTTTATCTGTCTATTATTCGTGATATTCAATCTAATCCTGATGTGTTAAGGACATAAGCTTCAGTTTTTACAATGATACTCCCCACTAAACTGTTTTCCTGACTGTCTATTCGCTTTACGTAAAATGGTACTCACTCCTGCCTCTACTACGCCTCCTAAAAAACGTCATTATCACTTCATATCAACACCCAGACTGTCCAACTCAACACCATATTGTCACTACAACCAGACGCCTCCAAAAAGGGGTCGCAAAACACTTAACCCTATAGACTTAACACCACTCCACATAATCACCCACCCCACTACACACGATCCCGGAAATCAATTTCGTACCGCCGTGGACTTTATCTTTAATGATCATATGGATCGCTAATCCACTCCTATAAATGCGATAAGGATTATCTCTCCCCTTCAGTAAAAGATGCCATTGAGAGACGCTTTGATCAGTTGTGTCTCTACCACCAAACAAAAATCGCCTATACCCGTACCATGGCGACCTTCATGACTATGCTAAACATCAAGAGAACTTTCTTCTAACTGAGTTTCAATATATTTACCGTGAAATTATAAATACCCTATAGCCCAATGTCTCATCAACACTGTTATTTAAGGTGAGAGCCGTTTGATCGTCCATCCTTGACCAGACGCGCTCTGTTGATAAAGCACCCTATCATGAAGCCGAGACTCTCGACCTTGCCAAAATTCAAACCGGTCTGGAATCAAACGGTACCCGCCCCAGTAGTCAGGACATTCAGGACGATTGCTCACATATGTCTTCTTAACATCGTCATAGGCCAACTCTAGCGACTCGCGGGACGGAACAACATCCGATTGATGAGATGATATCGCTGCCAACTGACTTTCCAACGGTCTGGACTTAAAATAGGCATTTGATTCCTCATAGGAAATCGTCTCTACTTTTCCCTCAATAATAATTTGGCGCTCTAACTCAATGGCATAAAATAAAAGGGAGGCATAAGGGTTTTCTGCTAGGTTTTGGCCCTTCTTACTCCGATAGTTTGTAAAAAAAACAAACCCTTCTTTATCCAAATGTTTTAACAATACAATGCGTGATGATGGACGTCCCCGAGCGTCTGCTGTAGACAAGGTCATTGCATTTGGCGCCTTCTTGTCAATGGCCATCATATCACGAAACCATATTTCAAATTGGGAAAAAGGATTTTTTAAGACCTCTGTTTCATAAAGGATATCTTTCGTATATTCAAAACGAAATCGTGAATTAAGCTCTTTGATAGGCATGGCATGCACATCATACGCCCTTTTAATCATCGATACAACTGAAAAATATCGCCTAATGGTCGTTTATAACAAACTATGCTTTAATACCCATCATATGACACAGCGACACACATCTATAGAAAAAAACACAACACCTGAAAGCCCCACCCAAACAGCACGCTTAGACATCCAACAACGACCTCGACGTAACCGAAAAACAACTGTCATTCGTGATCTCATTAAGGAAACATGTCTTTCTCCAGACCAACTCATCATGCCTATATTTATTCAGGAAGAGTCGTCCTCCCCTACACCTATTACCAGTATGCCTGGTATCTCTCGGCACCCACTCTCTCATCTCAATACCTATTGCGAAACACTGCTCAACAACGGTATTCATACCTGTGCACTTTTTCCTGTCATCCCCAATCATAAGAAAACGCCTACCGCCCATGAAGCCCTTAATCCAGAGGGGCTTGTCTGCCAGGCTATTCGCCAGCTCAAATCACAATTCCCAGACTTAATCGTTATTTCAGATATCGCCTTAGACACCTTTTCAAGTGATGGTCATGACGGTATTGTAAAGAAAGGGCAGATTCTAAATGATGAAACAGTCTCGCTCCTCCAAAACATGGCCGTTATTCATGCTGAAGCAGGGGCGGACATGGTCGCACCCTCAGATATGATGGATGGACGAATTGGTGCTATTCGAGGATCATTGGATACATCTGGGTTTCAAAACATTAGTATCCTTGCCTATACAGCTAAATATGCCTCCCATTTGTATGGCCCTTTTCGTGACGCCTTAGATTCTGTACCTAAAGAAGGTGATAAAAAAACCTATCAACTGGATTATAGAAACAAGAAAGAAGCTATACGTGAAGCGCTTCTGGATGCCAATGAGGGTGCTGATATCCTCATGGTGTAACCTGCTTCCCTCTATTTAGATATTATTCAGGATCTTAAGCAAACCGTCACCCTTCCTATCGCCGCCTATCACGTCAGTGGTGAATATGCCATGGTCAAAGCAGCCGCTGCTAAAGGCTGGTTAGAAAGCACATCCGTCTTTATCGAAGCCCTGACATCTATTAAGCGGTCAGGTGCCGATATGATCCTCACCTATGCGGCTCTAGAAGTCGCTCAGACACTCCGCTCATAGATTAATACAATATATCTTGCTATACTTGTCTGGTTCATTTTAACTTAGGAGTTAACGCCTTATGTATAGTCGTTATTTTGTCATTAGTATTCTTATCTGGCTACCTCTTCAAATAATGGCGTCCACACTAGAACTGGAAGTCCCTCTATTTGAAACACGGACTGATTTTCACAAAGCCAATAATATGGCTGATACCTACGTATTTATCGAACCAGCCATCACTTATGTGCTTAATGACAATATCAGTCTAGATAGTCAGCTCAGCTTTGCACCGCTTTTAGCAGCAAAAACCTCTCGTTTTTTAGGCAATCATGGCCTCTTTATTGAAACGCTTAATCTCAACCTCTCTTATGAAAACAGTACCCTTTCTATTGGAAAACTCAATCCTACCTTTGGCACCATGTGGGATCTTGGATTAGGTCCCTGGGGTCGATTAGGACTCCCTGAAGACTACGAGCTTAGTGAAAAGTTAGGTACCTCTAATCAACTATATTTTCAAACTGATCGTCTACTTGCCATACTTGAAACGAGTTTTTACAAAGCTGATGATTCAGCGTTAAGTCGTTTCTCTATTGGTGAAAAAAGGCCCGATTTAGCACCTTCTGTTTCCCAAACATCTGGTTTTGATTCAGGGACTATCTCATTGACCATGCAACACACTGATCTGGGAACTGGCTTTCATGCCGCTATTCGAAAACAACGTAAAGGGCCCATGTCTTCTGACGAATCCGGCTATGCTATCGCCTATAATGGAACCTCTAGGTTAGGGACTTATATCGACCTCATCCCCTTTTTAAAAAGTGCCTTTCAAGCTCTTAGGCCCATAACCCTCTATTCGCTCTATGAATATGTGAGTTTAGATAATATAAATGGTGAACAAGGTAACACGCAATATTTCAGTAAAGTAACTAGTCTGTCCCATGAGAACTGGAATGCAGCACTCTCTTCCACTCAACAATACACAGGAACTTCCTATTCTGCACAGGTTCAATTTTCCATTGGCTACCAATTTTCAGACTCTTTTTTTGTAGACATTGGCTATCAAGAGGCTCTTACTGATGGAGTTATTGACTATACCTATGGCTGTCGTGTTAGTAGCCCTATCCCCAATATATCCCTATTAAAGGAAGTCGGCTCATAATCATCTTCACAAAGACATTATAAATACGTATACTGAATCGCCTGATTAACTATAGCCCTTTTATTAATAAGTTAGGACATTAGAACTTATGTATACATCCAGAAAAAGACCGCCATCCGTCACCCCACTAAGCGTCAATCCATGCTCAACAAAACGAAACATTGTAGTTCAAGCAGCAGCACCCACGTTTCCTATTCAAGCTCAGCAGCCTGCCGTAGCACCAGCCCCTTTTCAACAAACATTTCCTGTTCAAGCCCCTTTTCAACCAGCATGCCCTGTTCAAGCTCAGCAGCCAGTCATATCATCAGCGCCAGCCCATTTTCAAGCTCAACCACTAATAGGACCAGCAGCACCCGCATTTCCAGTTCACGTTCAGCAACCAGCCGTAGCATCAGTTTTTCAACCAGCATTCTCTAAGCAAAATCAGCCGAAAATAGGGGGCGGCGCTTTTCAAGCGCCTTCAACGCTAGCGGCATCGAAAGAATTTCAGGTACCATCAGCACCAACAAACGATCAACACACTAGGGTTTCATTAGACATTCACCCAAGTGAGACTATGGTCACTACTCCTCTGAAATTTGCGAACCGCTCACCTACTGGCTTACGATCACCTACCCCCGTAAGGCCCTCTTCTAGCGCATCAACCTTATCTGGGCTAAGCCCTACCGCTCAATTTTGAATCTTTCTGCTCAAGTAATGTCAGTACGTTTCAAAACCTCTTCGGAACCCACTTTCCGGCCTTCCAAACACGCCATAGTAACACCGTTGCACAGGCTTGATAGGCTGCCCAACAGACGTAAAACGTAAACAACCCATAACCCAGAACCGGACATATCACATACACAATGGGCATAAATAATAACCACTGTGTTCCCAAGGAGATCCGCATCACAACAGCTGTCGACCCTGCTCCTGTTAAGGCTTGAGCTACAATGAGACCCAATACCTCAATCCAAATAGTTAAGCAATCTAGTCGAAAAGGGGCGATACCCTTATTCAAGGTCACCGGGTCGTGAATAAAGACTCCTAAAATTTGGTTAGGCAAGAAAAAACAGATAACACCTAATATCAATAACGCCATCGTCCCTATTCGCATCACATCCTCGCCCCAGGCCCTAGCAGATTCAGGATCCTTTTCACCCAACGATTTCCCTACTAAGGTCAACGCAGCTAATCCAAAACCTATCCCTGGAAGAATAGCTACTAAAATCAAATTAATAAGCACATTATGAATGGCCAAACTTTCGGTCCCTAAATGACCAATAATCCAGACCGACGCCACAACACCTAGCCCAAAAAAGAATTGCCGAACAGCTGCAGGCACACTCACTTTAATAAGAGATCGAAAAACGGCGTTATCTGGCCATCGACAACAATAGCCCTGCCAGGCCCGCTTCACTGATCCATAAATAACCAGCATGATGAACCCTAAATGGAGCGAACTTACTGTTGCTATAGCAGCACCAGCCTCCCCCATGGCGGGCATGCCAAAATTCCCAAATATAAGCACCCAATTTAAAAAAATATTACACAGATGCGTTACAATTAAAATGATCATGTACGATTTAGGGGCACCTACACCATTCCAAAACCCTCTAAATGAAAAGTTCATGGCATTTACCGTTAATCCAAGAACTAAGATTCGGTAATAGGACACCCCAATAGCTTGAACTTGAGGATCTTTGGAAATGGCTTGATAAAAAAATGGTGCCAATTGGTAGAGTAGCGCCGTTAAAGGAATTGCCACACACAAGACCAGAACCAACCCCGCATTTAACGGAATCCCCAACTGCGATAATCGCTTTTCGCCGAGTCGTCTTGAAGTTAACGCCTGTACCCCCTCCCCCAAGCCAATAAAGCCACTAATCCCAAAAAAAGTCAGGAGTCCGCCAGCTCCCACCGCTGCAAGCGATGGTGTCCCTAACACGCCAATCATAGCGGTGTCCACTAAATTCAATATATTCTGGCTCAACATCCCACCAATAATGGGCAGGGCTAACCCCAAAATAATTTTAATCCGTTCGCGAAAAGGCAAGATAAGCGTAGTCATTATTATCATTCTACGTTCCACCCTTAATTTCTGCAATCACTTCAAACTAGGTTTATAGGTATTGAAACGCTACAATCGCCCACCCCCTAAAAATAGCCACTACCCCAAGACTATATAACGACGTACACATCTCCAAATAGAGTCATTATCATGTTATTCTCCCGCTTCAAAGATCTGTTTTAAACTCAATTGAAAAGGCACTAACGGGTCTGAAAAGCTGTCAATAACAGCCATCTTTAATCTGCTAGGTATTTTAGGCGATCTAAAGAGCTCTATAAGAACCGCTTGATGTTTCTCAATATTCCTATTATTTTCAGGTATAAAGAGAGCTAGGTCACTATCAGAGAATGCTCTACTGGAAAAGCTTTCGGTACTAGACGACGCCTCTCTAGATAACCATGCGTATACCTTGTAAGAATGTATGACTAGGTTATAGCCATAAGAAATAACATTCCCAAAATAGTCCTTAAACAATTCCATAGAAAGCGTCCCAGGAAGGTAAGACAAAAGATACTATACAA
>CAZIOF010000155.1:0-4329 GCA_964540745.1 uncultured Candidatus Marinamargulisbacteria bacterium | reverse complement strand
CAAAATAACCAACCCAAAACCACCAAGAATCCAAGGCCAAGCAAAGGGAATTAATACCTTCGTAAAAATATATAAAGGCGAATGGCCAAATACTTTAGCCACTTCTAAACACCGTCTCCCCTGTGACAAAAACGCATGTCTAACTAAAAGAAAAACATAAGGATAAAAGGCAAGTGACAAGACAACAACAAGCCCCCAAAATGAATTTAAACGTGGCAAATAAAGCCCCTGCGCCCGAATCAGACTCTGAAAAGGCCCCGCATAATCAAAAATCCCAATCAAAACAAAGGACAACACATAGGTGGGCAATGCCAATGGCAATAATAATCCAACCTGAAAAAAACGACTTCCAGGGTATCGATAAAAAGACAAAAGCCACGCCAACGTAACCCCCACTATTACAGATAAACATCCAACACAGGCCATTAAGGACAGGGTTGTAAAAACAACACTGAAGCCTGAATAAGAAAAACTTTTCCAAAATAATGGATTGATCGGGCCAAAAGCAGATCGAAAAACAAACACCAGCGTTGCTAAAACAAATGCCGGTAACAATAAAATAATCGTATAGAAACGCAGCATTGTCTTAAAAAATACTAGTCATATCCAACCTGATCCATCAGCGTAATAGCCTCAGATTGAAATTGACCTGCTAAATTTAAATTAGTTGTATTTTGTTTAAACGAGCCCCAAGATTTAACAAACGGGGTAGGGCCAACATCACGATTCACCGGGTACTCCATATTAAGTTCAGAAAACAATTTCTGGGCCTTAGGTTCTGAGAGCCACTCCATTAAACGAATAGCCGCTTTAGGATGCTTTGAATACTGCAACACCCCAGCCCCTGACACATTAACATGAACACCCGAAGTACGCTGATTAGGCCAAAACAACCTCAACGGAATATCAGGATTATCCCGCAAAAGCCTCCCAAAATAATAGGAGTTAACGATCCCAACATCACCGCGACCAGCCAGTATAGATTCCATGACTTTAGTGTCATTTAAAAAAACATCCGTTGCTAAATTAGCCACCCAACCTGAAAGGACCGCCTGGGTATAGTCGTTCCCTCTTTCTGCTAACATCATCGCCACAAGAGATTGATTATACACCTTCTTAGATGTACGAAGACACAAACGAGCCCCCCATTTAGGGTCCGCCAAATCTTCATAAGTGGACAAGTCATCTAAATCCACGCGTCCAGAATGATACACAATTGTCCGCGCCCTAACAGAAAACCCAAACCAATGAAACTCCGGGTCCCTCAAATACTCAGGGATATTTTGTTGAATAATAGGGGTTTTAACCGCTCTAAAAAGCCCCATTTTCTTTGCCTGCCAAAGGTTCCCCGCATCTACCGTCATTAACACATCTGCCGGACTATGAGCACCTTCACTCTTCAATCTCTGTAATAAGGAACCTGCTTTATCAGTATGATAAGAAACTGTAATCCCTGTATCTTGCGTAAACGCATCAAAAAGAGGCTTAATCAGCTGCTCATTACGTGCAGAATAAACAACTAACTCAGCGGCCGGACGAAAATGGCAACTCCCTACGAAAAACAGAATTCCTAAAATGCCCAAAAAACATAATACTAGACACTGTTTAACGCTACCAATATTCAATACACGACCGCTATTCATCATACTAGTCTCCCTATAAAATGACTTTAATCCCTACGTTAAATTGTCGGAACGGACCAGGAAAAATCCCTTTAGGCCGTCTAGACGCAATATAAGTCGTATCAAAAAGGTTCTTCACAGAACCAAATAACTGCCAGTTAGAATTCAACGCTATACTAGAGCTAAGATTCCAAACGACATGCGATGGAAGTGACCCTACACGTCCACTAATCGATGCCTCAGACGTATTTCCATCATCAGAATACATAGCCCCTACGTAGTTACCTTCAAGCCCAACATGAACCACATCTTTAGTTAAGGAAAAGCGTGCACTTCCTAAGACACGTGGTGCATAAGGAAGTAGGCTACCACTATTATCACCAGATTTAAATCGAGAATCAACAAACGTTCCCGACAATGATGTTTCAATATCAACACCTGTATCGAAAAGAGACGCAAACACCTGACCAACCTCAAGTTCAATACCCTTTATCTCGGTTTGACCCGCGTTTGCCTTTGACACGCCACTAGACTCTGAGGCATCCACGACTTGATTTTGATAATCCGTAAAAAAGGCAGTTCCATTAACAAAGGATCCTTCCCAAAAAGACGACCGAACCCCCATTTCATAATTCCAACTTTTTTCTGCTTCTAGTTGCTGGTCCTGAGCATTTTTATCGATAGCATCAGAAAATCGCGGCGGTGCAAATCCGCGATGAACACCCGCGAAAAGGTTTGTTGCTTTAGTAATATCATAAGTAAACCCCACACCAGGAATGACTTCAAGAACCACCCCTGTCTTAGCATCTTTATTTGAAATAACGGAATTAGACCGTAAGATTTGACGCCGTTGCTGATAGGCCTCTACACGTGTCCCAAGTACGACTGAAAAGGTATCAGCAAGCGCTACTTTTTGTTGCCCAAATAAGGACGCCGCTAAGGTTGACCGTAATTCATCATCTTTAATAATACCTGAACGCGCAGTAGCAGATTCACCATTTATCCGCTTATTATCTTCGACCTCGTAATGAAGTTTAACCCCACCAGAAAAATCCTGATATTGAAACCGAGGTTCGATTCCCACAACTTTGTATTGACGATTACGTCCACCATTGGAATCTTTCCAAAAATAAGTGCTACCATCCGTTTTAGACGCGTCACCTGTTGTACGAACAGCACCTTCATCTGAACTGGTTGAATAATCCTGACGCCACCAATCACGACGAGTTGTGTATGCATAAAACAAGGTCTCTAAATCAGCACCAGCAACATTAACTTGCTTATGCGTCATAGAAACACCTGCACGTTCCACATATAACATATCGTTTAGCGCTGGATTCTGGTCAGGGTTATCCGTATACATAGCCTGCGTTAACCCTGCATAGGTAACCTGAGACGCTTCCTGAAAATAATGGGCCTTTGTATCAAGCTGGCCGTTATTACCAAGAGACGATCGAAGTTTCGCCGTCATATCATAAACGTTAAAAGGCATATCGACACGAGGACCATCACCAGATTTATGAAGAAGCCCTAAACGAAAACCATTTTGGCCAATTGTTGTTCCATAATCATACTGAAGGGATTTATAAGAACGCCCACCCAGTGTAATATCTGAACGCATCTGCCCCTCCTTAGGAGGTGCTGCTGTCACATAATTTAAAACCCCGCCCACTGTTTGAGGACCAAACAGAATACTCCCACTACCTTTACGAACCTCAATCTTAGAAATCCGTTCAATCTGTGGCGTATAATAAGCGGCATTTTCACCATAGGGCGCAAGACTAACAGGCGCACCATCTTCTAAAAAGAGTATTTTACGGCTTCGGTCACCAGACAGACCCCGAAGACTAATATTGGGACGTAACCCCATACCATCTTCATCACGAACATAAGTACCAGAGACACGACGTAACACATCATTCCCTGACATAGGTTGCGCTTGATTAAGATCTTTTTGTGTAATAATAGCAGCCGAACCAGGAATCTCTCTAATATCGGCCATAGAGTCTCCCACTATACGTGCCGCCGGCACAGTGAACGTTAGGGGAGTACTATCGGCGAAAAGACTAGTCCCTCCACATAAAGTTGTAATCGCAACTGCAAGGACAACCTTTTTCTTATTTGCTAACAACATCTTCAACCATTCCTCTCTGTCATTATATAAATGATATTATTTTGAAACTGATACTCAGTATCAAAACAGGATTCAATTAAACACGGAAATAGCTAGAAAATCAAACGAAATTTTATGATATAAAAGGACAGCTTAGTCGATAAACAAAGATATAGTCTCAGAGATAAACATTAGCACTGTATCCATATGCTTATCCCCCCCCTTAAATGGCCCAATAAGTCTATTATCGAGCCCCCACCATTTCTTTGGGCTTCACTAATCTATCAAAAGACGCTTCATCTAGCACATCCAGTGCCACAGCGGCTTCTTTCAGACTTGTATTGTCTTCATAGGCTTTCTTTGCAACCTTAGCGGCCATATCATAACCAATATGAGTATTGAGCGCCGTCACAAGCATCAATGAATTATTTAAATTTTTCTCAATAACAACCTCATCAGGTTCAATTCCCACAACACAATGGTTATTGAAGCTCTCACAACCATCTGAAAGTAATCGAATAGATTGAAGCAAATTATAAATCATCACCGGCTTATAAACATTCAATTGAAAGTTACCAGAAGCACCCGCAAAAC
>CAZIOF010000154.1:0-5419 GCA_964540745.1 uncultured Candidatus Marinamargulisbacteria bacterium | reverse complement strand
TTTTTTGCGTTTTTCACAGTTGTTTTGTCCCACCCTAAAGGAAACTCCAAAAGATGCAGAGGTGTTAAGTCACCAGTTGATGCTCAGAGCGGGCTTTATCCGTAAAGTCTCCTCTGGTATTTATAATTTGCTTCCACTGGGTTTGAAGGTGATACGGAAATACGAAGCTATTGTTCGTGAAGAGATGGCACGTGTAGGTGCACAAGAAGTGTTGATGCCTTCAGTTTGTCCTTCCGAATTGTGGCAGGAATCTGGTCGTTGGGACAAATACGGTAACGAATTGTTACGAATCAAAGATCGTCATGGGAATGACTTTTGTTTTGGGCCTACCCATGAGGAAGTGATTACTGATTTGGTTCGACAAAATGTTCGTTCTTATCGTGAGCTGCCTTTGACACTTTATCAAATTCAAACTAAATTTCGTGATGAGATACGTCCTCGGTTTGGTTTGATGAGGGGGCGTGAATTTGGCATGAAAGATGCCTACAGTTTTCATGGGGATCAGGCATGTTTGGACCGGTGTTATGCCAATATGCGTCAGGCGTATGAACGAATTTTTAAGCGTTGTGGGCTGTCCTTTTGTGTGGTCCAAGCAGATTCGGGGGCTATTGGGGGAAGTGTGTCCGCAGAATTTATGGTAACGGCTAAAAGTGGGGAGGATGTTGTTCTGACCTGTCCGTCCTGTGGATATGCGGCAAATTTAGAGGCGGCCGAATTATTAGCACCAGAGGCCTTTTCTTCAGAAAATAATACAGCCGCTTTTGAGAAAGTAAATACGCCAGGTGTTACTACGATCCAGGCGGTTTCGGATTTTTTACAATTATCGTCGGCCCATTTTGTGAAGACCCTCATTTATGAAGCAGATGAAGCACCTATTGCAGTGCTCGTTCGTGGGGATCATGAGGTAAATGAGTGTAAGTTAAAGAAAGCCTTGAATTGTGATCAGTTGACGTTAGGTAATGATGCGTTGATTTCCAAGGTGACGGGTGCTCCGCAGGGTTTTGCTGGGCCAATAGGTTTAGCTGAGTCTGTTCAGATAGTTGCAGATTTAGAGCTTCAACAGTCTGTTTCTGTTGTTGTTGGGGCTAATGAACAAGATTTCCATTTTGTTAATGTGGTTCCTGAACGTGATTTTAGTGTGACATGCTATTCGGATATTCGGAATGCAATGGAGGGGGATCGTTGTCCTCGTTGTAAAAAAGATGTGTATACACCTGTTCGTGGTATCGAAGTAGGTCATATTTTTCAGTTAGGGCGTGTGTATTCGGAGTTAATGAAGGCCTCGTATCTGGATGAAAATGGACGTTCATCGACTTATTTGATGGGTTGTTATGGTATTGGCATAGGACGGACCGTTGCTGCGGCAATCGAGCAGCATCATGATGACGGGGGGATTTGTTGGCCGGTCTCTTTAGCACCCTTTGAGGCAGTTCTTATTGTGGCAAGCCATAAGGATGCGTTTTTGGTGAGTGCCGCTGATGCGATGTTTAAAGCATGTCAAGATGTGGGAATAGATGTGTTATTAGATGATAGGCGTGAGTCTATCGGCAGGAAGTTTAAGGATGCTGAGTTGATTGGCATTCCGTTTCAGGTTGTTATAGGAAATCGCTATAAGCAAGACGAAGAAATTGAAATTAAATCGCGACAAACAGGAGAGGTTACCGTGGCATCTATGTCTGATTTGCCATCGCTTCTGAAGACATTGTTGGCGGAGGGACTAAAGGGGTTATCAAATCATGGATCTTAATATTATTCCAGGTGTTTTATTGTTGGTTATGCTGATTTTTTCAGCGCCAGTTGATGCGGGTAATAAATCGCCTTCATACACACAGGATAAGGCGGTAAAGACGACGACGCCTTTAAATTTGAGTTGGGTAGATTTTAATGAGGAGCTTGAATCTAAGGCTATTTTTGATTATATAACGACGGTATTTAAAAAAGTAAATAGACAAGATGCTCAACTGATTTCTAAGTCGTTGGTTAAGTTTGGTCAGAAATATAAATTGGATCCAAAATTTGCAGCGGCTCTTATTGCTAGAGAATCCGGGTTTGATAAAGAAGCGGTTAGCGTTACTGGTGCAAAAGGGTTAGGGCAAATAAAAGGATTTAATTTTTCTGATTTGGGGATTAAAAATCCGTTTGATGTTGCCCAAAATACAAAAGCAACGACACAATATTTGAAGCAGATGATTACTAAATGGGGAAGTGAATCGGAAAAGATTTCCTTGGGTTTGGCTTCTTATTATAATGGTTATACTGCTGTGAAACGTGTTAAAGGTCAGGTGGATCAAAAAACAAGTAATTATGTAAACGATATATTAGCCTATTACAATGACATTAAAGAGTTGAGAGTGTCGTTAGATTAGTTTTTTTGTAACATTTTTATTTTTTCTATTATCTGAATCTCTTCCGATCTGTACAGTGTGTTTGCTTTAAGGTACAATTTCATCAATTAATTATTAATATACGCCGTTTTTTTAACGTGTTTTAAAGGAGGCCCGTCATGTCTGAAGGGACTAAACTAGGTGCTTACAAAGATGATCTTGAGTTCAAGACAGCAGTTAGGCATAAAGAAGAAGGGGAAGAAGGTCAATTACAAGGAACTAAGATGGGGGAAGTTTCTGCATTTGAACGATCCTTGTTGGGTGATGTAGAGAGTAAGCCTAGCAAGGCGCCAGTTAAGGAAGTGCTTACTTCAGAGGCTTCTGAGGAAGACTCGCCTTCGCCTGTCGTTGGTGAACAGGGTGTGCCTTCAGTTTCTGATTCTAAGACAGATATGTCTTCAGAGAGTGAGGAGAATGTTGACTCTCAGTCGGATGTTTCTCAAGCAACTAACGACCCTTCTAACCAAGATAAGGAGGATGATGATGGTTCAGCTTTGTTTAAGGAGGCTGTTTCTGTTGAGGACTCTGTATCTGAGGGCGATAGTGGAGACGATCTCTTTACCCAAGCGATGGACCAGGCCGTGGCCGATTATCAAGAGGGAGATATTATTAAGGGCATTGTTCGTAGTGTAGAGAAGTCGGGGGTTTTAGTTGATATTAGTTTTAAATCTGATGGTTTTATTAGTAACGGCGAATTTAGTAATGACCCTAACGAGTCTCCTGCAGATGTTATCAATGTAGGCGATGAAGTAACTGTCTATATCATGAAGTTGGAAAGTAAAGAGGGGTACACGGTTTTATCACGTCGACGTGCTGAATACGAAGTTGCTTGGAATACGATTTCCAAGTTTATGAAGCAGAGGCAGGCCATTTCGGTCCGTGTATTATCCAATGTTCAAGGCGGTTTAGTATCTGATTATAAAGGGATTAAAGGCTTTATTCCTGCCTCTCATGTGGTGAAGGAAGATGGCCAGGATTTGGATGACTTTGTTCAACAAACATTGGATGTTATGGTATTGCAGTCTGATAGGAAGCGCCGTAAGGTTGTTTTTTCCCATAAACATGCCATATCCAAGGGGCCGAAGCGAGATATCTCTAAATTGTTGGAGGCTATTGAAGTAGGTCAAATCAAAGAGGGGAAAGTGACTAGTGTTAAAGACTTTGGCGCGTTTATTGATGTGGGTGGTGTCGAAGGGCTTGTCCATATTTCTGAATTGTCTTGGGCGCGAGTAGGCCATCCATCAGAGATTGTTAAAGTGGGCGATGATGTTAAGGTGTTTGTTCTTGGTATTGATAAGGAGAACAATAAAATTTCTCTTGGAATGAAGCAGTTACAGGAAGACCCTTGGGTTAATGTTGCTGAGAAATATCAAGTGGGTCAAAAAATTACAGGGACGGTCTCTCGTATCACTAACTTTGGTGCTTTTTTTCAGATAGAAGATCATTTAGAGGGTCTTATTCATATTTCAGAGTTAGCCTATCGGCATGTGGATAAAGTTGAGGATGTTGTTAATGTCGGACAGGTATTGCAGGCCCGTATTATTAAGCTTGTTCCAGATGAACAAAAGATCGGGCTTAGCTTAAAAGGGATTAGTTCAGATTCAAAGGATGTGTCTGGAAATCAGGAGTGTGCAGTTCCTGATTCTGAGACGTCTGAAAGAGATATGATGGAAGCGAGTGAACCTGTTTCTGATTCAGGTGATGTGGTAACGTCTAGTGAGACTACTGATGTTGTGTCTGAGACTGGTTCAGATGATGCAGATTTGGTTTCAGTGGAGAGTGATAATGCTAGTGATGCTGAGGTACCTAGTGAGACTGTTGAGGATGGCGTTGACTTGCATGATACAGTGGCAGATCCTGATGTGGAACAACCTGTCATAGCGGCAGATTTAGAAGAGGCAGTTACAGACTAACGTGTTCTTTTTTAAAAAAAAAACCAAAAAAGTAGGCTTGGCGCTTGGGGGCGGCGCTGCTAGGGGCCTTTCCCATTTTGGTGTTATAAAAGCCTTCCAAGAACAAGGTATTCCTATAGATTGTATTGCTGGGACGAGCTCGGGTAGTATCGTAGGGGGGCTGTATGCTTCCGGACTTGAGTTGGACATGATGCTTAGTGAAGTTCAGAAGTTGAAATGGTCTGATTTTGTTGGTTTTCGATTGTCTCGTAAAGCTCTTTTTTCTTCCAAGCCCATTGAACGCTTAGTTCGGCGATTTGTAGGGGATATGAGTTTTAAGGACTTGAAAATTCCTTTTACTGCTTTGGCAACCGATTTATTAACGGGTGAGGGTGTCCATCTAAATCGCTCTGATATTCAATTGGCACATGCGCTTCGTGCAAGCGCATCATTTCCTGGGGTGTTTAAACCCTACGAATTTGAGGGGCGTTATTTGATTGATGGTGGAGCGGCTAGCAATATTCCTGTGGATGTGGTTCGCCAGATGGGTGCGGATGTTGTTATTGCGGTTGATGTGATTCCTCATTTACCTTTGGAAAAAATGCCGCGTCATGTTGCAACTATTGTTGATAGAGGTTTAGATCTGTTGCTTCATGCTGTTTCCCAACAAATATGTGAGGATGCTGATCTTGTATTAAAGCCTGTTAGTCAGTACTTTTCGTCGTTTAATATTCGACGTGTTCAAGAGATGGTTGACTTGGGCGAGGCTGCAGTGATGAGACAGCTAGATGATATCAGAACGTTGTTGTGATGCCTTTGCCAGATCATAATGGTTATTTTGGTCAATTTGGAGGACGCTTTGTTCCGGATACTTTGGTACCTGCTATTGAGGAACTTCAATTAGAATATAAGTTGGCCAAAAAAGATCCGCACTTCTCTACGCAACTTAAGCAGTTATTAAAAGACTACGTGGGGCGGCCTTCACCGCTTTATTTTGCACGTCGCTTATCTGAAAGTTGTGGGCGGCGTGTTTATTTAAAGCGCGAAGATTTGAATCATACGGGTTCCCATAAAATTAATAATACCTTAGGGCAGATTTTATTGGCACAACGGATGGGTAAAACACGTATTATTGCGGAGACG
>CAZIOF010000153.1:0-6165 GCA_964540745.1 uncultured Candidatus Marinamargulisbacteria bacterium | reverse complement strand
AATAGGAATATTATTTTCAGATTGACAGGCTAGGGTACATGCACCACAACCCGTACACTTATTGAGATCAATACTCATTCCCCACTGATACCCTTCTGTGTATTCTTTTTCATCCCATATGGATTCTAAGGGTGGATGCTCAACCATTTCCTGAGCAAAATGCGGATGTTTTTCATAGTCACTATAGGTCGCTTCACGGATATGAGGGCGGCCTTCAAGACTATGATGTTCTTGGGTACTGGCCAATTGATAAGACTTCTCAGTAGGATTAACTTGAACATCTGATATCACACGCCCTTCCCGAGAACTAAATAAAGAAAAGGCATTACCTCCAACCGACCGCCCCACTCGTCCTATATCTGATTGACCGTACCCTAAGGAAACACCAATCGAGTTTTCTGCTTGACCAGGCAATACTAAAACAGGTAATTGAAGAGAGGCGACACCCGTGTCAAATTGATAAACAGATGCAGTATGACCGGTCTCGCCATTCCATTGAATACCTAGTTTAGACGCTGTTTTGGGCGCAATTAAAGCTGCATTATCCCAGGTTAACTTCGTAATGGGGTCTGGAAATTCTTGCAACCACCCATTATTTGCAAATCGGCCATCATATAGACTGCGATCTGGATAAAGAACCATCTCTAGCTGTGCATGTGAATTCCGGTAGGCCTTAATTTTTTCGAGAATCGCAGCAGAAAAGGTCGTATTTTTAATATTAATAACGGACTTAGACTTTGTTGGTCCCGTCACAAGCCCTGTGTTAATCCACTTTGAAAATTTACTTTTGACTATTTTTGCACTATATCTAGATTCTAATGCAGTTATTAGTAATGAATAATCATCATCTGGCAGTGCCTTCGCATCACCAATTAAAGCACGAATAAATTCGGAATCAGAAAACCCTTCATACAACGGCCTTATTAAGGGTTGCTGAATAGAGACAGACCCATCTATCGACTGAAGATCCTCCCATGCCTCTAAGTAATGTTTTCTAGGTATGCGCCAGTCAGACATCTTATTCGTCTGATTTTCAAAAAGGGATAAATGGACCTTGTCGTCAACCTTGTCAATAAGTGTCCGAAAATCTAAATCAACGGGACTGTTGTATAAGAGATCTCCGCCTACCATAATCAACGTCTCTATACGATCTCCCTGTATATCTTCAGCGAGAGCTTTTATCGAATGACGACTATTTTTTCGAATGATTGAGTAGTTTGAAAAGTTTAAGTCTCTAAAGAAGACGCTTCTATTGACATTTTCTAACCCTATATTTAAAAGCGCTATTAACCCATGTACAGTTGGTGATTGTTCAGCGCCCGCTACAATTAAACTTTTAGACGGGTTTTGAAGAAGTTCATCAGCAAGGACCTTAATATAAATATCATCAATAGGATCATCCAATTTTCTTACTACCGTAGTCATTTTGGACATGACCTCTTTAGTGAGCAATCCACTGAAACGTTCTGGGGCTTTTTGCAACAAACGTCTCATTAACTTCCAAAGTAAAAGGGCCATATCTGAACTTTTGATGGGCACTCTATGATCTGCCTTGGTCCCTGTCACTGAAAATGTCGATTCAAAGACATACAAGCGATTCATCTTTTGGTCAGGATTTCGACGTGACACAAACTGTTTCGTATAGCGCAACGAACCTGGCCCGCTGTTTAAAAAATCACTACCTATTGACACAATGATATCTGGCTCAGAAAAGTCGTAAGTTTGATTAAGCCATTCTTCAGTAACGAGATTTAACCCATCAATAATATTATCCCTGTTAATAGGTTCGTATCTATAAATACGAGCTAACGGATAGGACCGCTTAAATTCTCTAAGAATTTTGTAATAAGACGGACTTGCCTTGTGCTCAGTACAAATAGCCAGGCCTTTTCCCCTATTATTCTTATAACTTTCTGATTTACTGTCCCACCACTGTTTAAACGCCTGAACCGTTGATCCTTTATTAGCTGATTTAACTTCCTTGAGCCTGTCTGGATCATATAACTCCAAGATTGATGCTTGGTGAATTGCACTTGCTGCACCTAAGCTTTGAGAATGCTGGGGGTTTCCCTCAATTTTAGTCGGTCGTCCTTCATGAGATTCAACAAGCAACCCTACAACATCCTCACCCACTCCCATTGCGGTTGCATAGTATAAGGGGATGCCCGGCAAAACATGTTCTGGCATTTTTGCATAGGGTAAAATATTCTGAACAGGACGTCTAATATTACAGCCAGTTAATCCTGCGAAGGCTGCTGTTGCGCCCATTAGACTTATAAATGAGCGGCGAGATATGGGGTCTGTTAATGTTGTAGCCCCTTCTTCAAACTCTCTCGCTAAGGACTCTTTATAGCCATCTGTCTGAAACAATTGGCCAAATCCACGCCAATACTGAGGATCTTGATCCTTACTTATCTGTGACATGCGGTACAATCCTCTCTTGGATGAATATTGTGTTTTTCAATAAGCTCAAGCCCCATCTTTTCTTGTGGTGACAACTGATTACCTAATAATTTAAGGTTCCGTTTTTGAACTGCCCCCTCCGGCTCCCACCACAACTCAGTCACCTTCTCTTTAGGACGAATAAATTTCTCTGGACTTCTGTGACACTCTAAACACCACGACATACTAAGAGATTCCACCTGATGAATAACTTCCATCTGATCTACTCTTCCATGGCAACTCACACAGGATACCCCGGCATTAACATGTTGGCTATGGTTGAAATAGGTGTAGTCCGGCAACTTGTGAACACGAACCCACTCTATCGGAGTATTAGACTCAAAACTTTCTTTCACTTTTTTAATAATAGGACTATCTTTTTTGATAACATTGTGACAATTCATACATACTTCTGTTGGGGGCACACTGGCTGAGGCCGAAACTTCAACTGTATAGTGACAATAACGACAATCGATACCAAGCTCACCAGCATGAAGTTTATGGCTATAGGGTATAGGTTGTTGAGGAATATATCCCACACTAAAGTTTTTATCGGTAAACCAATACCAGAAAACAAAAACAACGCCACAAAAAAGGACTGAAAGGCCTCCAAGCAAAAAGAAAGGTGCTTTATTTGCCCATGTTGGAAACACCCAATTTGAAACGTTTATATTCTTTTTTTGTCTCGACATACTTATGAATCCTAGTATTATATTTTTAGTATCGCCATCTATGAATTGATGTGTTTGATAATTTAGTCTTGATTCTCAAAGGAATTATAGGCTTATTTAAGCACAATGAAAAGGGTTAATTACTTAACATGCTCAAATATGAATATTATTTAATAATCCTAATTCAACAATCTTTTCACCAGAATTTGGATAACCGATAATTATTGGATCTTACGGCGACAGGCATTATACCCATTAACTGGGGTTTGAAGGAAGACTTTTTTTTTATTGATAAATTTCTGGACAAGGTCTTTTTTTTTTAAGATAATGGTACGCCTGCATGTTATGCTGTATCTTTTACAGGTCAATGTAATATGCGGTGAATATTACGTTTAATTTAAAATTAGAAATAGTTGTGTATTACCTTTAGGACTTTTAAAACTTTCTATCCTGGTAATACCATATTCTATATTTTGTATTTATGGAGGAATAACCCTAATGTCACATTCATTACCACTAATTTGGTTTATCGCACCTATATCGGCTATTATCGCACTATTAACGTCTTATATTCTTAATAAGCGCCTTATTAAGGAACCCGAAGGAACCCCAAGGATGATCGAAATAGCTTCCTACGTTAAGGAAGGCGCGCTGGCCTATTTGACACGCCAATACAGAGTTGTTGCCATCGTATTTTTGTTCATCTTTTTACTCCTGGTCAGTCTTGCATATTTAGGCGTTCAACACCCCATTGTTCCTCTGCTCTTTTTAAGTGGCGGCATTTGGTCTGCCGTCTGTGGTTATTTAGGCATGAAAACAGCGACTAATGCTTCTGCTCGTACGGCAAACGCCTGCCAAACATCCTTAAATAGCGGATTAACTGTGGCATTTAGGGGCGGCGCTGTTATGGGGCTTATCGTTGTAGGCTTTGGATTATTGGATATTTCATTCTGGTTTTTTGTCTTGAATTGGTTATTTGATCATAATATCTTTGGATTTTCAAATGATATTATCGTTCGATTAGGTGCCGACACATTCTCCTCGTCTCTGTCTGAATCGATTGCCTTCCAAGAAATCAAATTCTCCCTTTTGTCGTCTGCTTTATTAAGCTACGCTATGGGTGCTTCAGTCATGGCATTATTTGCTAGAGTTGGTGGGGGGATCTTTACTAAAGCCGCTGATGTAGGTGCCGATTTGGTTGGAAAAGTCGAGGCTGGCATTCCAGAAGATGATCCTCGTAACCCAGCCACTATCGCTGATAATGTTGGTGATAATGTAGGCGATGTTGCCGGTATGGGTGCGGACCTTTACGAATCCTATTGTGGGTCTATCTTAGCCGCGACTGCATTAGGGGCCTCTCTAGTCGTGTCTGGTGAACAAACTATGGATGCCATTTTTGCACCCATCATTGTAGCTGGGGGAGGAATCCTTTTCTCTCTTATCGGCATCTTCTTTGTAAAAACAAAAGAGGACGCATCTCAAAAAGCATTATTAAAGTCTCTATTAATCGGAACAGGGATTGCCTCATTTTTAACACTCCTTTTTGTAGGGTTACTTGCCTACACAGGCTTTATCTCATGGGGTATATTTGGTGCCGTTATAACCGGTCTTATTTCAGGTTTACTCATTGGTCAAGCAACTGAATACTATACATCGGATAATTTTAACCCTGTTAAAAAAATTGCGATGGTAAGTCAGGAAGGACAAGCTACAACTATTTTACAAGGATTTTCGACTGGCATGATGTCATCTGGAATGCCAGTTCTTATTATTGTTACGGGTATTATATTAGCCTACCTATTTTCAGGAGGTTCGCACAATCTGGCCAACGGCATCTATGGTATCGCTTTTGCCGCTATCGGCATGTTATCAACATTAGGTATTCAATTAGCAACAGATGCATTTGGACCGATAGCTGATAATGCTGGTGGAAATGCCGAAATGGCAGGTCTTGACCCTTCTGTTAGAGAGCGTACAGACGCCTTGGATTCACTCGGAAATACAACCGCCGCAACGGGTAAAGGGTTTGCTATTGGATCTGCTGCGTTAACCGCTTTAGCGCTTATTGCTGCCTATTTGGACTCCATTCGACAATGGTTAGGAAACATAGCCGGGAGTGCCTCTCATACGATAGGAAACATGTCGTTTGTGAATGGCTCTGGAAATCCTAAGTTTGGTTTATTTTCTATCGAATCACTTGATATTTCTAATCTTGTAGTACTCTTTGAGATTAATGTGATTAACCCAAAGTTTTTAGCCGGTCTCTTTATAGGAGGCATGGTAGCATTTGTCTTTTGTGCTCTTACTATCGTCGCTGTAGGAAATGCAGCTAGTGATATGGTCAAAGAAGTTCGTCGACAGTTCAAAGAGATCCCTGGCATTTTAGAAGGAAAACAGCAGCCGGATTATGCGCGTTGTGTAGATATTTCAACAAGTGGTGCACAGAAAGCGATGTTACTACCCTCCTTGCTAGCCATCTTTACGCCTCTCATAGTTGGGTTTATATTTCACATCCCAGGCGTTATTGGTTTACTTGTCGGAGCCCTAACAACAGGATTCTCCTTAGCCATTACGTTGAATAATGCAGGTGGGGCATGGGATAACGCGAAGAAATATATTGAGAGCGGTAATTTGGGAGGAAAAGGAACTGATGCACATAAATCTGCTGTCGTCGGAGATACAGTGGGTGACCCCTTTAAAGATACCTCTGGCCCTTCCCTCAATATTCTTATTAAGTTGATGACAATTGTATCTATTGTTTTTGCTGGTTTGATCATAAAATATGGTCTTTACTTTTAACTTTATAAAAAGGACAAAATGACTCTAGAACATGCTTTATTAATTGCAATATTAGGTACTTTAACAACTGCATTCTTAATACCACTAGTATCGCCCTTTCTAAAAAAGAATATTGGTCTTTTTACGACCCTCGTTCCATTATCTGTCACACTTATTTTAGTAACCTACGTTCCTATTATTGCAGAACAATCATCTTATATTATAGAATTCCCTTGGGTTCCTTCGGTTAACGTTAACCTATCCTTTATTGTTG
>CAZIOF010000152.1:0-8979 GCA_964540745.1 uncultured Candidatus Marinamargulisbacteria bacterium | reverse complement strand
CATCGTATGCCATCTCTATTCCTCTATTGTTTCGCTCATAGGTTATATCGTGTAACCCTAAGGTCTCTGTTGATGGGGGCTGAGCTTGAACACGGACTCTTGGTCCAGGGTCCTTTTTCAGGGCAGGCTTAACAGCCTTCGCGTTAGGTAATAAGGTCCGCTTATTGTTATTAGGATGATGGGGTGGAGAACCCTTTTTCTCCTCTTTAGGTACGAGGGTCCGCAATGCCCCACTAGATGCTCTGCTTATCATACATATCACGTCCTTGATGATTAATTTCCTATTTTAATTTGAATACATTAAGTTATCGATTATCTTGTCTTATTATTTCACTTGTATAACTAATCCCCCTCCTTTTCAGTTGCGTAATCACCCCCCCTCTTTTAACATGGCATACATTATGAGCCTATATGTTTTTTTGGATCGTGATGGGACTATTATTAAAGATACACACTTTTTAAAGGACCCTGCTGACATTCGCTTTGAAACTAATGTTATTATCGCCCTAAAACAATTGGTCGCTCGGGGTGCAACCCTCTTTATCATTACAAACCAATCAGGCATCGCTCGTGGTCTCATTACCCCCCAACAGTTTTTGGCTACTATGTCTCATCTTCTATCACTTCTGGAACAAGACGGTATTCATATTTCAGATTTCTTTTATTGCCCCCATCACCCTACCGAAGGTCACGGCGACTATAAACAAGATTGCCTATGCCGAAAACCTAAGCCTGGGATGCTTCTTAATGCCCTAGACCGCTACCATATCGACCCTAAGCAATCGGTCATGATTGGGGATAAACTCATTGATGTGGACGCCGGTCACCAGGCTAACATGACGGGCATTTTAGTTAAAACGGGCTATGGGGAACAAGAACTCAGTCAACCCAACCCACGTGTTGTTCCTGATTTTGTTGCCGATACGCTTCTTGAAGCAGCTGACTACGCGCTCCAATTATGACACTGCTTGTTATTTCTAACGGCGCCGGTGAAGATCTCATTTCAGGTCATCTCATTGATGCGTTTTTAGAACAGAACCCCAACCTAACCTTCAAGGCCTTGCCTTTAGTTGGTCACGGACATGCCTACATAAAACGTGGACTTACCCCTCTTTATAACAATAGGGTCTTCCCCAGTGGTGGCTTTATCCGTAATATCGGTGATTTATGGCGTGATATTCGCGCAGGGGCTCTCACACAAGCCCTCGCTCAGCGTCGGCTGATACAGTCCTTAATCCCTTCTGTTGAAGGGGTTCTATGTGTAGGCGATATCTTCTCTCTTTGGATGGGGGGCACTCAACAAAAACGACCTACTATCTTCTTACCCACCGCTAAAAGCGATACCTTTATGCCCCATTCTGACCTGGAACGCCGTGTCATGAAACGTCATGCACAGCTGGTCTTTCCCCGTGATCAACTCACCACAACATCGCTCCAACAGCATGGCGTCCCTGCCCACTTTCACGGAAATCCTATGATGGATAAGCTACACGCTTCAGGGCTTTGCACTTCCAGTACCCATAAGGGCCCTATCCTTGGCCTTCTGCCTGGGTCTCGAGACGAAGCTTATGCAAACTTCGCCACACTTCTCATCTTGGTGACACACCTCTTAGACAAACACATTGATCTACACCCTGTTGCGGCTATCCCGCCGTCTCTCGATAAGGACCGCCTAGCCACTATTGCAAAAAAAGTGGGCTGGACATTAGATTCAGATCACCTACATCGCCCTAACACATCACAGACTATTCTTCTCTCCACACATTTTAATGACGTGATCACCCATTCACGGCTCCTTATTGGGCTAGCAGGAACCGCAAACGAACAAGCTCTTCATTTGAATAAGCCGGTCATCTGTTTTCCTGGCGCTGGTCCTCAAACAACACTTAAACGGTTCCAAGAACAGCAACAACTCTGTGGTAACCACCTACATATTGTAGAAGACCCTACCCCAGATCGGATTCTTGAAACTGTCCAAACACTTCTTAACCAACCCGAAGTCCCACCTCCTCCACCCCAAAAGGCCGCTCAAGCGATTGTGTCAACGGTTTTAACTCAACTCTTTTCGGGTTAAACTATTAGAGAGCTATTGCCTATATCCTCATCACTATCGCCATTCGGAACATCATTATCGTTACCTTAGGTTGTAACGTCTCTTTTTTCTGATGGGCTCAGGATCTGCAATAGTGTTTTTAATTGACGGATACTGAAAGGATCTTTTCGATTTCTACCATTGATTATGTACGATTAAGCCCCGAACAGGCAAAAGCCCCTTTTGCAACCATGGCGCAACAGGTCATCGCACAAGATACCTATCTTATTGTTTGTGCCTCTTATTCACTCAAACAAGCCCTGTTCAGAGAAGCGTGCCAGGTCCTCCCAAAGATTAGTCTCATGCCGCGTCTAACCACCTTGGATGAACTGGTTACCTCTATCTCTGGCATGGGGAGTCACCATAACCCCGGCCTAGAAAAAGTCTTTATTCGTCACTGTCTTGAGACCGTGATTATGAATTGCCCTGATCTCACCCCTTTTTTAAAAAATCCTGGCTTTATTGATATTCTTTATCTCTTCTTCCAAGATGCTCAGTTTTATGGTCTGAAACGGCCCGATTTTCTGGCCCATCATCCCCTCGGACATGTGGTCGCTGGGCAGCTCCTCTACCTCTTTGAAACTGTCCTTGAAAAACGAGGGCAACTCCCTTGGCTCAATAATTTCCAACTTTACCAACGCTGTACCTCTCACGATCGACTGGCCCCTACGCTCCAAGATAAACAACTTCTATTTTGGGGCATGCAAACTGTCCCCTACTTTCAACAATCTCTTTTGGATCAGATAACCACCTATGCAAAACAATCTACTTTCTTTGAAATAGCGCTCCCGCACCATGCCTATTTCAGCCTCAATGCTTGGTTAAACAATAAAGGTATTACAGCTAAAGCCCCCTCTGCACAACAGGACGACTTCGCTCTTCCCTCTATCTCCTATACCGCTTGTCCAAACCTAGAATCAGAAATTAAACATATCGCACAACAATGCTATACCTTATGTGTTGACCAACAGGTCTCGCCTACAGATATTGTTATTATTATCCCGGACGCACCCGCCTATGAAACGGCCCTCAAACGCTGTTTAGCTGATTATCAACTCCCCATCCATGATCACGCACCCGCCCTTATGGAAGACACCCCTTTCTTCTTCTTTGTCTGCCGTTTATTTGATTTGGTGATCAAAGGCCTATCTGCAGATACCCTCTTACGATTCTTTCATAGCCCTTTTGTTCATACTATTATGGATATAGATACCTCTCAACCGCTGCCTATCAAACCTGTTATTCTTTCGTCTTTGCTCCATATCACATCATTTAACAGTAAGACCCATTGGCTCAAAACCCTCAAGGAGACCCTGTCTAAGGCCACTCAAGATCATCTTTTACCACAACTGGATGCGGATCTAGCTCAACTTATCAAACGCTATGACCAAGATGTCACCGAACAACTCCAAGTCTTAACCTGTTTTTCTCACTTTTTTGAGGCCTTACTTGCCTGTTCAACCCTCTCTGATCTTATCGCCCATATCAAAACACTCCCACAGCACTTTACGATTCCCGATCATATTCAACAGGCCCCCTCCCTCCAACAAAAACATCTCTCGCTTGCTGCGTTAGTCACCTTTGATGAGCAATGTGATCGCTTTCTCCAACTGTATCGTGTCCTTCATATCCCCCACGGCAATCACCGCCAAACGCTACAGGATCTTCAACAGTTCTTGGCTGAAACACCCCTGATCCCAATCCCTCAAGAAGGGATTTGCCTTTATCAAAAGAATCAAGCTTCTTTTGTTTATGTCCCTTATATCTTCATTCCTGGCCTTATCGATACCTTTTGGCCACAACGTAGCGCCGATAATCCCTGCTGCCCCCATTCACTACGCGAACATCTTCACTGGCCAAATCACCAAACCCAAGCTCAGGAACAACACGACCAATTCGATCAGTTTTTATTGCAGGCCACCCATACCCTCTATTTGAGTTATCCAAGTCAGCTCAAAGGAGCACCCACTTGTCGCTCCCATTTTGTAGACAGTCATCATTATCTAGGGGACCTTGTCCCTACACCCTACACCGATACCCCACACAATCGTCCTCTCTCCAAAAAAGAATGGTTATTATCGATTGATCACACACACTTCCCGTCTCATATCCCTTCACTAGACCATCGACATATGGCCATGAATAGCCAATCCCCTGATGGGAATCTCTCCGAAAAAGCCTTAACCATGGCCCAAGAACAGATCTCGAAGACGACCTTTTCTGTGGCACAACTGGATCGCTACCAATCGTGCCCCTACCAATATTTTCTTCAATACCTTTGCCAAGAAACCCCTTTAGAAACCGTTAGCGATGATATCTCTTCAAAACTCTGGGGAACCTTACTCCATGATATTTTTTATCAGTTCTCCAAAGCCCGTCAGGATAAGGATCTCTCCTTTTCGGTGCCCAAACATCGGCCTAAACTCACCGCCCTACTCCAAGAAATCGCCACCACTATTTTTGATCAGTACGCTGACGCTTCCTTCTATTGGGTGATTAAGCACTTACATCTCTTTGGTTACCAAGATAACCCCGGTTTACTAGCACTCTATATCGATAACGAAAGTCATCATCCGCTCCCCCTTACCCCCACTCTCTTCGAATGGGAATTTGGGATCTCAAAACGTTCACGACCCACCCATCAGGATAGGGCATTTACACTTACCGATTCTGATAAAAACACCCTTTCCTTACGAGGCGTTATTGATATGGTCTTATTTTCGCCCGACAACCATCAGGTTGCCGTCCTTGACTATAAAACAGGGCGATCGATTCCCTCTCCAAGCGATATTAAGCACTTTAGGAGCCTTCAAATCCCCCTTTATCTCCTGGTCATGCAGCAGACTTACCCCACTCGCCATTGTGTCGGTGGGATTCACTATCAAATTAAAGATGAAACGCACTTTGCAAAACATGTCACTATCTGTACAAAAGAAACTAAACAGGACCTTTTTGATCTCGGCCGTAAACGCCCCTTTCTTCTCACTGATGATTTTTTCTCTGACTTTAAACACCATCTCTTTAAACTCCATACGCTCATGTCAGGCGGTTATTTTGGCTATGATCCGCACCCTAAACTGGCCCATATGGATGCGCAACGTTCCCAATCTTGTCGTTTCTGTAGTTACAAACTGTCTTGTCGCTATCCCAGGAGATTTGATCGATGACGCGTAATCTAACCCCTAAACAAGAGGCTGCACTCAACACTGAGCAACACATTTTTGTGGAAGCTGGTGCCGGGTCCGGGAAAACAACTATTCTTGTCCAACGTTACATCACCCTACTCAAACGACATCCTAATCTGGATCCCTCCCATGTTTTGGCCATTACCTTTACCCAAAAAGCTGCCGGTGAAATGTTAGCCCGTATCCAACAGGCCATTGCAACAGACCCTGATTTTTCAGAGTCAACCCAACAACGGCTCCTCAGTAAACTCCGATTCTCTGCCATTAGCACTATACACGGATTATGTAGCTCTCTCTTAAAGCAATTCCCACTGGAATCTGGGGTGGATCCACTCTTCCGAATCTTAGATAAAGAACAACATACCCTCATCTGGCTCAGCGCCATGCGTCTAGGCCTAGCCAAACATCAAGATAACCCCAATACCCATGCCTTTCTCATGCGCTATAGCACCGCACAACTCAAACGGTTCCTGACCACCTGCTTTCAACATCGTGAAACCATTCTTCCTCTCCTTAAAAGCTACAACACCTTAGTACCAACCGCTTTTATTAAAAACATCTTTGTTGATGACCTAGAGCTCCAACCTAAGGAAACCTTGGCCGCTACTATTGCCCTTCAACATACCAAAACCCTCTGCAAACTCTTTACAAGTTGTTTAAGTGCCTATAATACCCTTAAGGAGACCGATCGTTACCTGGACTATACCGACCTTCTCTTAAAAACCCAACGTCTTCTCTCTCGTTATAAGCATGTTCGGAATGCTCTTCATCAACACTATCCCTTCATCATGGTGGACGAATTTCAGGACACGGACCCTATCCAATGGGATATCTTAACCTCACTTTGCCCAAGCATGACTTCATTGCTTGAGACCCAGACAGAGCAACCCTCACTTCTAGTCCCTAGCACACAACATCTCAATAATCTCTTTATCGTTGGGGATATAAAACAGTCTATCTACGCATTCAGAGGCGCAGACGCGCCGCTCTTCACCACCATTATGTCCCAATTTAAAAAGACCCCTCACCTGAGCCAAGTGGTCAAATTAAACGATAATTTCAGGACCCAAAACCCCTTACTAGATACCATTAACCAACTCTTTAATCAGGTCTTTAAAGCCCATACGGAAACGCCTATCCCTTATACACCCCTTGTCTCCCAACGGCCCGAAACAGAGGGGTCTATTCACATGGCGATCCTCCCAAAAACAACAACGTCCACCCCCCTTTCCGAAGGTCAATTCATAGCAAAATGGGTGTTACGTGAACTGGCCAACAATCCGACGCTTACCTGCTCTGACATTGCCATTCTATGCCGACGAAAAAAGAATATGACCATCTTCCAACATGCGCTTCACCAGGCCGGCCTTGCCAGTACTATCTATGCTAAAGACGGCTTCTACCAAAACCAGGAAATCGTTGATTGTATTAACCTGATTCGAGGCCTACTTATCCCCCATCATAACCTTGCTTGGATAGGGGTCCTCAAGTCACCTTTTTTTGGACTCTCTGATAACGGCATCTATCTGCTCACCAACTATACTAAAGGCCCGTCTATTCAGCTTCGTCTTGAACAAGCCCAACACTGTTGGGAGACTATTTCCTCATCCTTTGAGCCCCCGGATCGTGCCCTATTAGAAGAGGCCTTTCGTCTTATTCCGGACTGGATTCACCTCTCCCATTATTCGCCTATTAGTGATCTGTTACCACGTCTCATTAATGAGACAGGCGCATGGGCGCTCTATAAGCAACAGCCCAATGGCCTCCAAAAAGTACATCATATCCAACTCTTTCTAGATAAACTTGTTGACCTGGAAAAACACCAACGTACCACCGGGTTAGACCTCTTAGACTTACTGGACCATTTTATTAGCTCTGCAGCACCCGAACCTCAAGGTTTAGAGGCGCCTCATCATCCCGATAGCATTGGGATTATGTCGATTCATGCCTCTAAAGGATTAGAGTTTCCTGTTGTGATCGTCCCCGAATGCCATAAAACCTTTAATCTCTCTAACTCGGACCCGCTCATCATTGACCGGAACGGTATCGGCCTCTCCTACAAACATCAAGGCATCGATAATCCCTACAGGTCCTTTCTTCTTAGACAACAACGGGACCGTATCATTGATGAAGAAAAACGCATTTTTTATGTGGCCTGTACCCGTGCAAAAGATGCCCTCCTTCTTAGTGGGGTCCTCCCTGATGACCATCAGCCGCCTTCACCTCCTAAGCACTATTTTGATCTTATTTTAGATCAGGGACAGATTCTCAATAAGATCTACCGTTTACAGGCACAACCTGATGTTACGATTCCTGTTCTTCATGATATAAACGCCCCATCACAGCCACTTTCTAAAGCGGTTACCCCAGAACGCTCACTATCACTCCCGCCGCCACCTGAAACACCAGCCCTTTCCATGACAGGTCTGTTGCGGTTATCTACATCCGAACTTGTACGCTACCTCCGCTGTCCAAAACAATATGCCTACCGTTACCTGATTGCGACACTCAAACCAGTGGTATCCGCACCGTCGTCAGACAGTCCCTCGAATTCGTTCGGAATGGATGCTAGCCAGTACGGAACCTTGATGCATCGTGCTATTGAACTCATTAATAGTGATGACCTCTCACCTGAAGATACTGTTCAGACGCTTCTTGATCAACATGCTCTCTTACATACACCTAAAAAGACACTTAAACCCCATCTATTAGAACAACTCACTCGCTATATCAACTCTGACCTATATGCCCAGATCGCCTCTTCAGATTGCGAGCATGAAATGCCCTTTAGTTTACGTATCGATACCCTGATTATTGATGGTCGATTAGATACGCTTATGAAAGGTGATGATCATTGGACTGTGATTGATTATAAAACGGATCATTGTACATCTGATACACTTGATAGCCACTCAGAACGCTACAAACGCCAACTCATGGTCTATCTCCTTGCGGCACGACAATACAGTGGCCCACAATCTGCCTATAAGGCTATCCTGTATTATTCCCGTCTAGGACAATCTGTGACCTTATCCTTTTCGGAAACAGAGTTAGATCACTTTTCTGAACGCCTCGCCCGTATCCCTAAGGATATTCATCAGACACTCTTTTCTGCACCCGAACAATCTACCTGCGACCAATGTACCTACTACCCCTATGACAAGAACTGCCCGTCAACCCCTATTAGGTAGACCCGCCCTCGTTCAATCGTGCACGACAACGTGGCAAGGCGTCTGAATCAAACACATCCCTTAATAATTCCCGGGCTGTATACTCATTAGAAAATGTCTCTCCTGGATCTGCGCCATGATCATATAATGCCACTAGCACCTTATCGTAGTGTGCTAATTCAGATACCTTATCTTTATAGACATAAGCGTTATCAAAAGCAATTTCTAATAGTGTTTTCCCTTGTGTTTTTGCCCCTAAAATCATGTCTTTCACAGTTTTATCCCCTAAACAACCGATAGGGGTTGATAAGGCCTCTAAATACCCTCTTAATTGGGGTTCCTGTTTTGTTAAACACACAAGACCTACGCCACACTCTACTAAACCCTGCAAGCCCTTCACAATAACAGCCATGTCTTTAATCTGATTCAACACCCCTATAAAACGGCTTACTATGGCCTGATCACCTGTCTCTAAATAGGTCTTTTCCATACCACTCATGAGGTGAGTCATCTGGGCTATGGTTACCTGGGA
>CAZIOF010000151.1:0-3515 GCA_964540745.1 uncultured Candidatus Marinamargulisbacteria bacterium | reverse complement strand
ATAAAACAAGTCTTTTCAGTAAGGCAATAATAAGTTAATAATAGGTAAATAGCATTTTTAATTATCTATATTATTTAGTCGTTCTCAATTTTGGAGTTGCGATGAGTGTGTATGATGTATAAACGTGTATCACAGTTTTACAGGTCGTTGGTTGGTGTCACTAGTGAGCATGCTTTTGAGTTGTCTCCCTGGTCTGAGCTTCATGTTCTTTTTCAAGATTATGATATCTCTGAAGATAGTGATTTTGTATCCTTGTTATATGATTGGATTGAGTCTTTAGATGCAGGCCAATTTAGAAATCCGTTGAACTTGGAGGTATTGGGTCTTAAGTATTTGGGATCCCTTGTGATGCATGAGGGATAAGGCAGGTGGTATTGGTCGGTTACATCCGTACCCTTGAGAGATATCCAGAATTGGGTACGTTATCAAATAGATTCTCGTTATATTCATAAGGTGGCATGTCCGAATACCTTACTTAAAGCACCTTGTCACCATGATGTGGTGACTTATTTTGAACAGGCCTTTAAAAAAGAGTTTAGTACTTGGCCTGATTGTGACAAGAATGAGCTGATTTGGAACTGTCGACAGATTTTGGATAGTGACTTTAAACACCTGAACCCTCAAAAACGACGCGGCTTTTTTTTGTTTCAACACCCTTTAATCGAAAATAGGAATCCAGGAAGAGTTCTTCGTAACCTGTTTCTCTTATGTATATGTTTAGTTGCTTTTTATCAGATTTTTATCGCGATGCCGGTACAGAATCGTTCTTCATATAACGCGAGACAGTCTAATAAAGAAGACTTATAGGTTGTAGGGGGTCTTTCACTAGAAGAGTATATTTTGCAGACTAAAACCATGAGTGTTACCTGGCCCTTTAATCGTTTGTCAAGGGATTTAGAGGCGACGATTTTAGTTGTTTAACGGCTCCTGAAATAGCTCAGGTAAGATGTGTTTGTAAGAGTTTTAGAGTGAGTATGTTGGGTATGTCTTCCTTGGCAGCCCGTATTAGTGAGGAGCGGACCGACCAATTTATCGTGGATCATCAGAAAGATTTCTTAGATGGTATGTTTCATCCTATTTCGTTGGCTTCAGTATATCAGGAATGGACTATCGTTATGACCTTAATTGAGCGGCGTCATAAGTTTGTTGATGTGTGAACCAGACATTGGGATGCATTTTATAACCAATCTAAGGTGGTTAAACGGTTATTAGTGTTATCTTCAGATCCACATCTTAAAAATAGATATGGGGATACGGCACTGGAGCTTGCTCTTCGGTAAGCTCATGATGACGTCTTACACTTATTTTGGATACCATCGTCAGAGGCGTGAGTGTGCCAGAGTCCCTTATTTAGAGCGAGGGTTAGATGTTGGTTGATCGACTTTTGGGAGCATGGTTTTGATGGCGTTAAGGACGCGTCTGTCTAGTGGTTTTACACTGGATCTGTAGTAGTTAATATCGGTGGCATTAGGTGCGACCAGGTATTTGGAGAAGTTCCAAGCAGGGCTGGGAATATGTTTGTCTGGGACCAATTGGGTGAGTGTTTGGAAGAGGGCATGTTGCTGTTTCCCTTTTTTAACGGATAGTTTTTGGGTCATGAGGAAGGAGACCCCATAGTTTTTTTTGCAGAAGTGTTGGATGTCCTTTTCTGTTCCGGGTTCTTGATAAAAATCATTGCTGGGTATCCCAATAATTATAAGGCCTTTCTTTTTATAACGGTTATGGAGTGTTTCTAGGCCTTTATATTGGCGTGTGAAGCCACATTTGCTGGCCACATTTACAAAGAGGATGGGGTTGTTTTTAAAGAGGTCTAGGGCTATTTTTTTGCCATTAATGCCGGGTAAGGTTATCTGATAGAGTGTTTCTTGAGGCGAGATTTGAGTTTGATGGGGTGTTTCTGGTGGTGGCGATCCTACTGTTTCCGGGTTTGGTGGTGGTGCTGATAGGTTAATCGTTTGTAAGAGTAGACTTAGTATGACGGTCGTGAGACGGATATTAATAGCTGTATGCATATGGACTCCTTGGTTTGGGTTATCTATAATTGTATCGAACAGCCTGCTTTTTGACTATCTTGCTGGGTTGCAGAGCACATCAGGATCCGGTAGAGTGAGACCATCAATTTTTTGAATTCAAAGGAGATCTGTGGTTATGACATCTTATGAAGGGTCGCTTCGAAAATTACGTGTAGAGCAGGGCGATGATATTCAGTATCATTTACCCATTGGTGATGATTACGTGTTTCTTAATTCCTTGATTGGAAAGACGGTCTCTATTCAATTTCAGCAGAAAATACTCTGTATTGGTTGTGGTCGTGTCACGAGAAAATCCTTTTTTCAGGGGTATTGTTATCCCTGTTTTCAATCGTCACCTGAAACATCACCTTGTATTATACGGCCAGAGCTTTGTCGTGCTCATGAAGGTATAGGACGGGATATGGATTGGGAAACCAAGCACCACTTACAACCTCATTATGTGTATCTATCGTTAACGAGCCATCTGAAGGTGGGGGTGACTCGTGATTGTCAGGTTCCAACACGTTGGATTGACCAGGGCGCTACAGCAGCTATTATTGTGGCCGAAACCCCCAATCGTTATCTTGCAGGATGCATAGAAGTGGCGTTAAAGGCGCATTATTCAGATAGAACCTCATGGCAGGCGATGCTCAAGTCGGAACCACAGGATGGCTTCGATCTTCACGCAGAAAAGAGGCGTTGTGTGTCTCTGTTGGATCCCAGCTATCATGGGTATTGTGAGCGAGATGATGCGGTTATGATCTTCTCTTACCCTGTTCAGGCTTATCCAACTAAGATTACGAGCCTTAATCTAGATAAGCAGCCTCTCATTGAAGGGCAGTTAACGGGGATTAAGGGACAGTACCTTTATTTCGATCAGGGAACTGTCTTTAATGTGCGTAAATTTGGTGGCTATGTGATCGGGTTATCTGTTTAGCGATTCATTGCTAGATGGTTGTTTTTTTTGTGTGATACACTGTCATCTATGAAGTGGATAATGAGTGTTATTTTAGTCCTTTATTGCGTATCATGGGGGCTTATTATATTGAAGGAGAATGATGTTATGAATGACCAATTGCAGCAGGACTTAGGGCTGTATTTACATGAGGATCGTGCTGTATTGATTGGGAAAGAAACAGAACGTCCCTATTCCGGAAAATATAACTTTATAGATGGTTATGGCCAGTATGTGTGTAAACAGTGTAAATCAGCACTGTTTCATTCTGATACCAAATTTGAATCAGGCTGTGGTTGGCCTAGTTTTGATGATGCCATAGCGGGTGCAGTTCATCGTCATCCCGATCCAGATGGGAAACGGGTTGAAGTTGTTTGTGGCCATTGTGCAGGGCATTTGGGGCATGTGTTTGAAGGCGAAGGATTTACTGAAACCGATCAACGGTATTGCATTAACTCCATTTCTTTGGAATTTGTGTCTCAAGTAGCTTTCTCTGAGGAAGTGTATGTTCAATAAGCGACGTTTGGGGCGGGGTGCTTTTGGGGGCC
>CAZIOF010000150.1:0-3643 GCA_964540745.1 uncultured Candidatus Marinamargulisbacteria bacterium | reverse complement strand
TAATGTTCTAGTTTGTTCTTGTAAGTCACGATAGAGTCTTAAGGACGTATTATAGTCTGTATCTAAGTTCGGATAACCACGCTGTAGTTTTAAGGCAAGCTTTTCTTCTGTTAGTAATGAGTGGAGTCTTTCTTTGTCTTCTTCACATGGTGTATCGCGATGGAACCTATCTATAGCTAGGGTTTTCCAAAGGACTAAGTGAAGAGGTGTGTATGTGTCGGTTGTTATAAATTGTGTCAAAATAAGGGGTAATACAGGCTTGTAGTAGAGCTGTTTATTGCATCTGAGAAATTGTGCCGCTGATTTAGGGTCCAGATACGTGATTATATGTGATAACAAAGGATAAACATTATCATGCCCAATCCAGTCCTGTATAAATGCTAACTGTTTTTTTGTCATGTCTATCTCAACCCTTTAAATATCCAAAAAAGTAATAGCCTATATTACACAGGCCGACTAGTTATGCCATGAAAAAGGTTTGAATGCAACTAAAAGGTGCTCACTATAGTCACCTTGTCTTGGGATATGGAAACCTAAAGCAGTCCCGAGCAGCGTACAGAAAGTGTGTCATAAACGATCGTTTATGACACAGTTTTTCACCCCTTCCAACCCCACCCTCTGATTAGAGGTCAAGTAGGCTCACGTCTAGTCCAACAAAAAATGGGTAGGTTTCTTTAATAATTTTACAATATCAATTTTCCCATTCTTTGTGGCCACTTGTAGTGGCGTTTTACCGTTAATATCTAAAGCTACAAGATTTGTCTGTTTTTTCATCAGCAACTGCACTATCTCAAGATGTCCCTTCTCTGCCGCAACATGCAGTGGGGTGGTGCCATAGTCACCTTTAGCGGTAGTATTCACCTTGGCCCCGGCAGTTATGAGTGCTTTTGCAATGGCGGTATTACCGTCATATGCCGCCAAATGGAGTGGAGCCCAGTTTTTAAATAAACTGCCCGTCACCGGAGCATTCACATCGGCCTCGGCGGTTATGAGAGCTTGTTTTATTTCTGTATGTCCGTTTTGTGCCGCAACATGCAGTGGGGTGAAGCCCCATTTGTTTTTAGAATCCACCTCGGCCTCTTTTTTTAGTAGTGCGTTTACAGTGTCTAGTTTTCCTGCTTGTGCCGCAAAATGAAGTGGGGTCCAGCCATCATTAGTTGTAGCAGTCACATCGGCCCCGGCTGTTATGAGGAATGCTGCTATGGCTATATATCCGTTTCGTGCCGCCCAATGTAGTTGGGACCATTTCTCTTTATCTTTAGCATTTACATCGGCTCCCTGGGCTATGAGATATTCAGCTATTTCTTTATGGCCATACATTGCCGCCCAATGCAGTGGGGTTCTACCATCTCCGTCTGTAGCTTTCACCTGAGCCCCAGAGGTTATGAGTGCGCGAACAGTGGTTTGATGCCCGAGAAGTGCCGCCAAATGCAGTGGGGGCCAGCCTTTATAATAACCTCCCGTGATGGTAGCCTTCACATCGGCCCCGGCTTCTAGGAGTGCTGGTACTATTTCTGTATGTCCTTGTTCTACCGCCCAATGCAGAGGGATGTAACCTTCCCAATAACCGTCAGTGACGGGAGCATTCACCTTGGCCCCGGCTTCTAGGAGTGCTGGTACTATTTCTGCATGTTTTTCTTTGGCTGCCAAATGCAGTGGGGTGTATCCTTTAAAGAAACCATCAGTGGCGGTAGCGGTCACATCGGCCCCGGCGTCTAGGAGTAATCTTGCTACTTCTGAATGTCCTTTAAATGCCGCTACATGCAGTGGGGTGTTGCCATCATATTCATCTTCATCTATAGCAAATAATAGGAGTGGATGATTTGTGACTCTGGTTCTTATATCTTGAGTATATGCGGTTTTAGCCTCCTCATTTCTTCCAGGGTATTCATGAAGCTTACTAAATAGGGCTGTTTTTTCTGTCTCTAGGTTGGTATTGATATAGGTTTGAATACCCTTGTAAAGGATATTTAGATTAATAGGTTTACCTTTCGTCATAGAGACGGCTTTTTCAGGAAAGTAGTCTTGGTCTGAACAAGAAAAGTGTTGTTTATGCAGGTGATAGAGTGTTACAAGTTGCGTCTCTTGGTTTTTGTCTAAGCGAGTTGAGAGTAGTGTTTGTAAGTGTTGATAAGTGTTGCACTTCTTCTGATAGTCTGTAACTAGGTTCTGATAATCACTCTGTAGTGATAAGGCAAGCTTTTCTTCTGTTAGTAATGAGTGGAGTCTTTCTTTGTCTTCTTCACATGGGGTATCGCGACGGAACCTATCTATAGCTAGGGTTTTCCAAAGGTCTAAGTGATGAGGTGTGTATGTGCTGGGCCTTGTTATAAATTGTGTCCAAATAAAGGGTAAGACAGTCTTGTAGTAGAGCTGTTTATTGCATCTGAGAAATTGTGCCACTGATTTAGAGTCCAGATACGTGATTATATGTGATAACAGAGGATGAATATCATCATGTTCAATCCATTCCTGTATGAATGCTAAATATTTTTTCATGAACCTGCCCTCGTTTTCATTTTGGACTGTAGTTCTTTGGTTTGAAACTGTTGGGTTTGGTTTTGAGCCTGTAGTACCTGAGTCTTTTCTGTTTTTGAAAGTAAGAGGCTCATATCTCTGTATCCGTAGTGTGCCGCCCAATGCAGTGGGGTAGCGCCACTATTAGTAGTAGCACTCACCTCGGCCCCGGCGGTGATAAGTACTGGTGCTATTTCTGAATGTCCTTCATATGCAGCCATATGCAGTGGGGTAAAGCCATAATTAGAAGTAGCATTCACATCGGCTCCTCTGGCTAGAAGTAATGTTACAGTTTCTTTATGTCCCTTATATCCAGCCCAATGCAGTGGGGTCCACTCATCTTCATCTGTAGTCTTCACATCGGCCCCGGCGGTTATGAATGCTTTTGCTATTTCTGCATGTCCTCTTTCTGCCGCGCAATGCAGTGGAGTTTCGCCATCTTCATCGGTAGCAAATACTAGGAGTGGATGATTTGTGACTCTGGTGGTGATATCTTGAGTATGTGCGGTTTTCGACTCATTACTTTCAGGCTTTTCTTGGAGTTTCTCGAATAGCACTGTTTTTTCTGTCTGTAGGTTGGTATTGATATAGGATTGAATATAGTCGTCTAACTGGCCCCTGAAATCGCTTTTAGAGAAGGGGCGGTACTTTAATATCAATTCAGTGGGACAGGGTGTTGAAGCGTTCTTCATAGCTCTTTTGATGGTATTGATGTGATCGGTAGTTTTTTGTACCTTGGGTACCAATCGTGTGTGTGTGCAAGTAGCGGCTAAACGTACATATTCTATGGGACCTAGTAGGTCGTATATGTTATGTAGAGGTTCATCCGGTAGATTAAGAAAGGATAGTCGTTTGTTCATATCCCTCCCCTGGGATGGAGGGTGAGCCTAGGTCTCTTAGAGGCTGACCTATCATCTTTTGGACTATCAGAAATTGTTAATGCTAAATGTGTTTTCATGAGCCTGCCCTCGTTTTCATTTTGGTCTGTAGTGATTGGATTTGAACCTGTTGAGTTTTGTTTTGAGCCTGTAGTGATTGGGTGATCAAGCCAATCATACCCATATGTTGTCTTTGTAAAGCGAACTGCAGTGGGGTTTTGCCTTTATTGTTCTTAATAGTCGTATCG
>CAZIOF010000149.1:0-12650 GCA_964540745.1 uncultured Candidatus Marinamargulisbacteria bacterium | reverse complement strand
TGATACACGTAAACAAATGGGTAAGGACATCTTTCAACAGTCTGTTAAGTCCTTAGAAGCGGAGAAAGATGTTTCTGCAATTGTTATGGCTAATCGGACATGGCACGCAGGTCTTATTGGTATTACGGCATCACAGTTAGCTCAAAAATATACGCGCCCTACTGTTTTAATTGCTGTTGATGGTGATGTTGGACGGGGTTCAGCTCGTACAATTGGTGATATTAATATTTTTAGTTTGTTAAAGTCATGTTCTATACACTTTTCTAAGTTCGGTGGGCATAAGGCAGCTGCTGGATTTAGTATCCCCTATGCTAACATAGACGCTTTTTGTGATGATTTTCAATCCCTATGCCGGGAGCAGTTATCTAGTCACGATCTGAAGGAAACATTGCAGGTAGATGCGGTGCTTTCTCATCCGAATTTATCGCTTGATTTTGCTCAAAAACTGTTATCTATAGAACCCTTTGGGCAAGGTAATCGTGAACCGTTATTTTATATTAAGGGTCTTATACCAGTGGATTTTAAATGTGTGGGTGATGGATCTCACTTAAAAGCAACCTTTGTTGATAAAGATAGAAAAATGGTTGTTGATGGGATTGGATTTGGGTTAGGGTCTAAGTTATCGTTGCTTTATGAGCGATCAGTTGAACTCTTATTTCATATTGATATTAATGAATGGAATGGACAAACGCGTGTACAGTTGAAAATTGTGGATATCAAATCGGGATGAAATATCTTCAAACCTATAAACAATTAAAAGAAAAGGTATTGGAGTACATGTCTCCTAAGCATATTACTGTGATAGAGAAGGCCTATCGTTATTCTAAAAAGGCACATCACGGTCAGTATCGAAAGTCTGGGAATCTTTTTATCACGCATCCTGTTTCAGTGGCGTTTATTTTGGCTCAATTGGAACAAGACGTATCTACTATCTGTGCAGGTCTATTGCATGATACGATTGAAGATAGTGATACCTCTCGTGAGGATATAGAGCAGGCGTTTGGTGAGGATATTGCGAACTTGGTGTCTGGTGTTACACATTTGGGGAAAATTTATTTTGGTTCTAAAGAAGAACAACAGGCTGATAATTTTAGGCGTATGTTTTTGGCGATGGCAAAAGATATCCGAGTGGTGATTATTAAATTATCGGACAGACTCCATAACATGCGTACATTAAAATATCTTTCATCTGAAAAGCAAAAACGGATTGCTAGTGAAACATTGGATATTTTTGCGCCATTGGCACATCGTTTAGGTATTGGTGATATTAAATGGGAGTTAGAAGATTTAGCCTTTTATTTTTTGAATCGAAAAGAATTTCAGCGAGTGAAGAAGTTTGTGTCGTCTCGTCGAGACGAACGAGAGGGGTATATTTCATCTCTTAGTAAGGAAATTCAAGGCCTGTGTTCTAAGGCTTCCTTAAAGACGATTGTTATGGGTAGGCCCAAGCACTTTTTTAGTATCTATCGTAAAATGCGTGATTATGATCTTTCTTTTGAGGAGCTTTATGACACGATAGGTCTTCGGATTATTGTCCAAGATATCAAAGAGTGTTACGAAGTTTTGGGATTGATCCACTCTTCCTATAAACCTGTTATTGGTCGTTTTAAAGATTATATTGCTATGCCAAAATCTAATATGTATCAATCCTTGCATACAACGGTGATTGGACCAAAAGGTGTTCCTGTTGAAATTCAAATTCGAACAGAGCTGATGCATGATGTTTCTGAAAAGGGTGTCGCTTCTCATTGGCGTTATAAGGAAGGGAGTTCAGCTCATAAGACGAAATATGATGGTGATTTATCTTGGATCCGGAATATTGTAGATCATCAAAAAGAATCGACACAGCCAAAAGAATTTTTTCAGAACCTTAAATTGGACCTTTTTATTGATGAAGTTTTTGTTTTTACACCCAAAGGGGATGTGATGGTGTTTCCAAAAGGGGCTACAGCTGTAGATTTCGCTTATCGTATTCATACCGAGATAGGACATCGCCTAAATGGGGCAAAAGTGAATGGCCATATTGTGAATTTGAATTACCAACTTCAAAATGGTGATCGTCTTGAAATATTGACACATAAACGTGAGAACCCTAATGATGGGTGGCTTCATTTTGTCAAAACGAATCATGCCCGACAAAATATTAAACAGTGGTTTCGGAAGCAAAATACGTTTAAAAATATAGAGAAAGGCCGAAAAATTCTTGAAAGGCAATTGTTGTTTCGAGGATATGTTTTAAAGGAGGTTTTTACCTCTAAGGTTTTAAAACAACTGAAAACAGGATTTACACTACCTAAGTGGGAATCTGTTTATCTTCTTGTTTCACAGGGTGAACTTCTTGCCCCAGAACTTGTTCAACAGATTGATAAGTTCTTTAAGAGAGATGTTCCTGTTGAGGCTATAGAGACGTTAGTTTCACTTCCTCGTAAATCTAAAAAGAAGGGTAAGCAAGATGTTATCCGTGTCTTAGGAGAAGATAATATAGAAGTTCATTTAGCTAAATGTTGTCGGCCGTTACCGGGGGATGACATTTTAGGTTTTATTACTGTTGTAAAAGGGGTCACAATTCATCGTCAGGATTGTAGTCATATTGTGAGTTTGGAGAAAAAAGATAGGAACCGATTGGTTGATGTTGAATGGAATTTAGAGAAAAAGGAAAGTTATTATCCAGTGACGTTTTCGATTGAGGCTTTTGATAGAAGAGGTTTATTGCAGGATATTATTTCAATATTAGGTGATCTTCGTTGCAACATAGTTGGCGTTAATACGAAACGAAAACATGATACGGCTAAGGTACGATTACTCTTAGCAGTGGAAGTTAAAAATAGGGATCAGGTTTCTAAGATCCGAGAAGTGTTGTTAGGGATTCCAGATGTGTTGGGGGTTAAGCGCTTGATGGGTGGTTGGAGTGGTGAATAAACAAGTATTATCTTTGGTTGTAGTGACCAATAACCCTCATAAACTACATGAAATAAATACTATTTTTATGGATTTTAATCTTACGATCGTGTCTTATCGTGACTGGTTGGGACGTCAGATTGAGATCCAAGAAACAGGGGCTACTTTTCATGATAATGCACGTCTTAAAGTAGCGCCTTTTTCAGTTGAATTTCCGGTTGTTTTTTTGGCGGATGATTCTGGATTAGAAGTGGAGGCATTAGGAGGGGCTCCAGGTGTTCATTCTGCGCGTTATGCAACAGAAGGAACGTCTCTTGCATTATGTAAAAAGGTTTTAAGTCAGTTAGAGGGAGAATCTAATCGTAAGGCTCGTTTTAGAACGGTTATTGCGCTTCGGGATTGGACCGATAAAGTAACCCTTGTTGAAGGAATTGTTGAGGGCCAAATAACCTTGGAGATGCGTGGTAATTATGGCTTTGGTTATGACCCTATTTTTGTTCCTGAGGGTTTTGGGTTGACCTTTTCGGAGATGCCGTTAGAAGAGAAAAATAAACTGAGTCATCGTTACCGTGCGTTATTAAAGGCGAGAGATGTTATTATGTCGTTAATGACGATTACTTAGAGTAAGGCGAATTTTATCATGTTGTTTGTGATGTGTTTCTTCTTCACTTGCCGAAATATCAAAATCTAGATAGAATGAACCTGCTTTTTATGTCGGGGTGTAGCGCAGCCAGGTTAGCGCACCTGTTTTGGGAACAGGGGGTCGGAAGTTCGAATCTTCTCACCCCGACCATTTATTATGCTCAGTTCAGAGCAAATCGTTTCAAATAATATTTGTTGATTTTAACCGTTGTGTGACAAACACGTGATAACTTTTAGAGGGGGGTAATACCTCAGGTACACTCTATATTAGATCCCCTCGTGCCTACAAAAAAATAAAAAAATATGAATACGAATGAATCTGAATATAAAAATGGAGCCTAGTATTAAGCCCTTTTATTGGCGGTGTTCTAAGGTCGTTGGGGTGCTCGAACTGGCGTAGGGCGGTACAGAGGAGGGTGTTTGTAGGGTTTGAAATGAGAGGTATACTCGATAGGGAGAAACATATTTTGAAGCATAGTCCGAGTGACGCTGGTCAATACGTTTGGTCTAGGGTGTTGATGGGTGCCGGTACTATTTTTTTTGGGGCTTGTTCGTTCGTCCGCTGTGGTAATGGAGGCGCAAGAAATAAATCCAAAACACCTTCGCTTTTTCTTAGGAGACGTGGGCTTAAGGCCCTTTGGAAGAACCTTAGTCGTGGGGCTTGTTCGTTCGCCTGCTGTGGTGATGGATGCGGAACGAATAGGTCCAGGCTTTTTCTTATAGTAAGTTGTTTTATCGAGTCTTTGTATAGAGAGGCTAGGGCTTTGCATGTATTATGTCCTTATCATAGTGTGCTGGAATTCTGAAAACGGTAAATTTATATAAGGGTGCTAACCCGTACTACTAGAGACTAAATCTGATATTGTATCTGCTGTACTTCTATGTTTTTCTAAAAGTATTGCTTTCGGAATTTCATCAAAGATATTCTTTTGAATTTCAAAAATACGCCATCCGTTATTTCCTTTTTTGACCAAAACGATACCTAAAATATTTTTTAATTTTAGATGATAAATATTGTCTCACAAATAGTTACGATATTATAATTAGTAATCCCACTGTTAAAAAATGATTTTTTTAGAGAACCTGGAACTAGAACTTATAATAGCGTAAAGTCCGTGCTGTACGTGCTAAGACGTGATCTCGTCAAACTTTATGGGAAAGAAGATAATTAACAGCCTCGAAGAATTTAAAACGCCATTGCTAACTGCTGTAGGCATCATGAATGGAATAGAGCTTTTTTAAGTAGGGCCTGTGCTAAAGTTCTACATTTTGAAGCTAAAACAGGGTGATTTAGGTGACATAGATCACCTGTTTTGGGAACAGGGGGTCGGAAATTCGAATCTTCTCACCCCGACTATCTTTTTCTAATAGACTCTTTTTGTTTTCTTATTTTAAGTGGTAGAGTTTATTGAGGTTTTCTTAAGTATGATTAGTATTATAAAAAGATATTACGGTCTTTTTTTATTCGGTTTCTTTTTCTTTGTATGGCTTCTTCTATTTGCCTTGAGGCATGTGGATACGTTGGCTTTTTCCTATACCTTTGTTAGTGAAAAAAGTGGGGTTATCTTGGAGGATGATCTTGATTATAAAGATGATCGGTATTGGGATTTTTGGGTCCAAGATCAACAGGTAGTTCCTTTTTTTTCGAAAGGTGTATTACGTATCAAGGGAGAAAGTTCATTTTCAGATAATAAGCATGTGGGTTATGAGAGTATTCATTTTTCAGATCTTTCAGGGGCTGTAATAGAAGTTGATATGTTAGGGGATGGGACTGGAGCAGCTACCACGTTTCATTTGTGTGGACATGATCCAACTCGTCCTTTAGAGTTTCCTGATTATTGGTTTGAGATTGTAGTGAAGAATAAGAGGCCATATATTGCTTGGGTCGATGAGACTGGCTATTCTAATAATTATTCAGTCGATAGGGTTATTAACTGCTGTAATTTAGATTGTTCGAAATTGTTTCATTCTTATAAGATTGTTTGGGATAATCAGACCCACCGTATTGAAGGCTTTGTCCGTGGATTGAATGATTGGGTTTCGATTGGAGCGACTAAGATTTTGTTATCTAAAGTTAAGTTTGAACTTAAGTCGGTTACTCAGGCGGCGGGTATTCGTAGAGATATTATGTTTGATCGATTTCGTGTCTATCATCAACCGAAAAAGGTGCCTGTTATGTTTTCTTTTGAAGATGTCCATGAGTCTCATTCGTTGTTAGCTCTTTATACCGATCAGGGGCGTCTTATTCAGCAATTTGATTTGACAAAAAAACAGACATATCAGGTCTATTTAGGTGATTATTTTGACTCCTTTCCTGCTTCTATTCGATTATTTTCAAAGGGTCCTTTTGGTTTTCGTAGGTTTCTTTTTTCAAAGACTTTGTCGAGTGTCTATCCGGGTGATCGATGGGTTTTACGTCGTGAATAGAAATGGGATTACTTTTTTATCGTTAGGGCCTATTCTTGTTGTTCTAGGGATTCTTTTTTTATGGCTTTTATTTGGATATAGATTTCTTCAGACGTCTGGTGAATGGCCGTTAATGTACTCTTTTAGATTGGAAGAAGTTTCAAGTGGGTGTTATTTTTCAGAGGACTTTAATGCCCCTTTTCAAGATAATAAATGGCATGTTTGGTCTCAGGATTCCCAGATATCGGTTGTTGTTAAAGATGGGATGTTGGCTATTTAGGGAAAAAGTTCATTGGAATCGGAATTTGATATCAGGCATGTGGGACTTATTAGTCAATCTTTATCTCATTTGTTACATGGTGTTGCGGAGGTTGATATGATTCCGGATCAGGGGGATACTGTTTTTCATTTTTGTGGTTTGTCTGACGATTATCCTGATTATTGGTTTCAGTTGACGAGTCGATCCTTTTTTTCTGGTATTTCTTATGCGACTTCGGAGGGTTATTCACGCTCCTATCCATTTAATCCAGATATAGAGCCGTCATTATCTGCGACTAAGCGTACATATAAAATTAGGTGGCAGCGTGATCCTAACTATGTTGCTGGATATATTAAAAAGGGTGCCATATGGTCTCTTGTTGGGGATGCTCATGATGTGGGAGTCAACCATGTTAGTTTTGAATTAAAGACCATTACCTATAAACCCAATGTTTATCGTGATGTTCGATTTGATAACCTTCGGTTCTATTCAGATCCTGAACGTGTTCCGATTTATTTTGTTCTTGAGTTGGCAGCAGGGATAACACCTTTATGTGAGGTTAAGACTTGAGAAGGTATTTTTTTTGGCTGAATTTGATTCTCAACATGGCTCTGAATTTTCGTTTCTTTTTCCGACCTCTATATTGAGCTATCCAGTTGGACTTTCCATAGAATTACGTCATCCTATTTCTGAAATATGGCTTCATTCTCAGCCTATTCTTATTCTTGAAAAAAGGTGTTTCTGGTGCATATCCAGGGGGTGTTTGGCGGATTCTTATAATGTTTTGAGACCCTTATTTAAGATCCTATTCGAAGATAAGCATAGGTGTCTCCGCTCTGGAGATGGGATGTTCCAATGCTAATGGGAAGCATGAGTCTATTAAATAGGTGAGTTTCTATGATGAACGCTGCCCCAATCGTATGTTGATACTCATGGTCTACTCCCGAAAGGGTTATTCCAAGACTTGAATAGTGCGTAAAGAGCTTTCCATAAAGATCGCCAAAGGCAATATTTGGATTCCATAACCCATCGTTAATGCTACCTAATTTATGGGTCAAACTTAACTTTATGGTATTGCCAGAGGCTTTGATAAGTTCAGCCGTACCAGGCAGTTCAGTAAGAATAGGTGTTTGAAGCGTTTTATCGAAAAGATCTACGCTTAGTGCTACAGATGTGTTTTGGAGGGGGATGATGGTGCTTAGTCCGATATTGTGGCCTTCCTCTAAATCTTTTTCTAGGCTCAAGGTTGATCGGATTTGTGGGAGGTTATAGCTTGTGCTTAGTTGGAAAAGGGCATTGCTTGTAATGCCGTTGGTTACCATGGTGATCCCGGCAGATAGCTGTTGAAAGCCTTTTAATTGTGATTTGTAGAGCGGGTAGCTTGCTGCTAGTTTATGGGAATTTGGGGATATAGAAGCTGTGTATCCTAGCGTTAGTGGTGAAAATAGGGCTGTGCCGATATACATTTGGAGTAGGGGGTCACTTCCGAAAGTAAATGTGTAGTTGAATAAGCTCATATCATCTATTCCAAAAAATAGGGAGGGGAAAAATCTTGCAAATGGTATGAATCCTTTTTTAAGACTTTCACTGACGGCGGGGCGACTTTGACTGATGGAAATAGAGCCTGTTGGAAGCGCTACGTTGCTGTCTAATGGGATGGGTTGTTTGATAGCTTTTGGATTAAAAGGAATTTGATAGATATCATTACCTTTGTCATTGAGACCAATAAAGTAGAGGTCGTTATTGAGAACGACCCCTTTTTGGGCATAATGTTCTGGTGTGAGGCTATGTAACGTTTCTGAGTTCATATCAAAGGCAAAGAGTTCTCTGGAGTTTTTAGGGTAGTTGGCTGCAAAAAGGAGCCAATCGTTATGCAATGTTATATTTGTTTCAGCCCAGGGGGTATCAATAAGTGGCGTTATTTTTAAGGTTTTAGGCTCACAGTTGTAGATACTCCAGGCTTGGTCTTCTGTTTTAGCCACGAGTAGCCAGTTATTTTTATAGGATAGGATTTCAGATACTCGAAGATCAAGGGTTCCTAAAACGGTTTCTTCATTATTCTTAAGTTGTGAAACGGTGGTTCCAAAAGTCCCTTTTCTATCCTTAAATAAAATAAGGGTATCGGTTTCTGTGATGTGAAAGGCTTGGAAATCTGCCGTTAATACAGGCGTTCGTTTCTTTGTTAAAAGGTTGACCTTTTCTAGACATTTTATAGCTCCAAAACGACTGATATTTATATTTTCGTAGTCGTTCTTCATCTCATCTAGAGCGATGTAGATATCATTTTGGCTGGTTTTTAAAGGGAGTTGAGTACTGCTCAGGGTTTCGGCAATGGGTTGTGTTGAGGCGTTTGAAGGATTTAGTGTGATGATCTCTTTTTTGATATCACGATAAAATGGTGCTAGGCAATTTTGTATTCCAGATGAAAAAAGAATTTGATTATCTCTTAGAAGGATATCGGTTTTTATCCAGCCTGTATGGGTTAGTTGTTGTCGTTTTAAAGTGGGTTTTTTATAGACATTTTTAAGACTTGCTCTCCAGTTGTCATAGAGCGTTTTGAAGGGTTTTCCAAAGGCCGTTTTGGAAGCGGAATCTAGTCCAAAAAATGGAAATGCAATCGATAATAGCGTTTGTCGAGAGTAGGCTTTTACAAAACGTTTTAAACTGGTAGGGCCGAATCGATGATGGAGATAATCTAAAAATAGCCCTCCGTAGGTGTAGTGACCTCCCCAAGGAAAGGCGGAGAAGGCATAATTGGCTTCGTAAATATTTCCAATTGTGTCAGACCCTGCTTTTTCTTTCATGATCGCGTGATAGAGCCCGTCATTGAGACGGCCTGAATAGGGGGTTAGGTTTGATTCGGATACCACCCCTAGTCCTTCTATAAACCAGTTGGGGAGTGCTATTTGTGGGGTTAATATATTTCCAAATATTCGTGTTAGGATGAAGGAGATACCCGTGTTATGAGTGAGTTGACCAAGATGAGTAAGCTCATGGAGTGATACGAGTGATAGCCAATTTTCATACTGCGCTATAAAGCCAGGTGAGGTGGGGCCTGTAGACCATAAAAAGGTTTGTTCTGTGGCTGGATTAACAAACCCGTTGGGCATATCGCCAACATCTTCCAGGACGATACTGGCTTTTTGAGGTAAGTGTCCTGTGAGTGATGTAACGTAAGGTCTATACTGTTCTAGTTTTATGAGGAGGTCATTAGCTTTATATTCCAGATCTGGTGGAAAATAGAGTTTATAGTGGGTGGTTTCTTTGACTTTCCAATCTAGGTAATTGATTCCAAAGGTTGTTGATAGGGTGACTAAGACTGCAGTGATGAGTTGAATAATCGTTTTTGTCATTTTTTGAACTCCTAACGACTCAGATTTTTCATTTTGTAGCGCTACAATACAGTGTTCCCTGGTATCTCGCAACTTTCTGGTGTGTGGAAGCTGTCTGTTTTATTATTGATTTCTTGAACATGACAAATAGACGTTCCCTTTGTATACTCTAGAACTGTCATGTCACTTACTGAAAAAGATTTAAATACTGTTCTAAACCTTGCTGAGTTATCTTTACCTGATGATGAAAAATCAGTTTATTTGGAGCAGTTGTCTGGGATCCTAGAGTATATGGATTCATTGAATCAACTTGATCTTAAGGATGTGCCTCCGACAGCCTATGCCAATCAGCAGGAGACGCCTATGCGTGATGATGTTGTCGTGACGCACAAGGCTCTTATTCTTGAGGAGAATCCGCCGTTATGGGAAAACGATGGCTTTAAAGTGCCTAAAATTCTGGATTCGGAGTCATAATGTCTCTATTTGAAAATAAAAGTGCCTTATCATTGGTGTCTGACTTTCGTGAAGGTAAGTGTCGTGTTACAGATTGCTTAGATACGGTCTATGCACAGATAGATGCGGTTGATTCGGATATCAACGCCTATATTGATCTTCACAAAGAGCCTGCCTATGAGCGTGCTGAACAATTAGATGCCCTTTATAAAAAGGGTGATCCTCTTCCCCCTTTAGCCGGTATCCCTATTGCGATTAAAGATAATATTTGTATGACCTATGGGCGCACAACATGTTCTTCTAAAATTCTTGAACACTATCGATCGCCTTATAATGCCACTGTTATGACAAAGCTAGATGACCATCATCTTATTCCTACAGGGAAGGTTAACTTAGATGAGTTTGCCATGGGGTCGTCAACAGAAAACTCTGCTTTCTTTACAACTAAAAACCCTTGGGATGTGACACGGGCGCCAGGTGGATCTTCTGGCGGCTCAGCGGCAGCTGTTGCGTCTGATATGGCGGTGTTGTCACTAGGTTCAGATACAGGAGGTTCTATTCGTCAGCCAGCCTCTTTTTGTGGCGTTGTGGGGATGAAGCCTACCTACGGTCGTGTATCGCGATATGGGTTGGTTGCGTTTGCGTCCTCTCTTGATCAGATCGGACCTTTTTCAAAAACGGTGGAAGATACGGCTCATCTGTTGAATGTGATTTGTGGGAAGGATTCGTTGGATGCTACGTCTGTTAAGCAACCAGTTCCTGACTTTACGGCATGTTTAGGAAAGGATATTAAGGGCCTTAAGATTGGTATTCCAATAGAATTATTTGGTGATGAAATTGATCCGGGTGTTAAGGATGTTGTTTCTAAAGCAGTAGAGACATTTAAAGAACAAGGTGCGGTATGCGAAACATTGTCATTGCCCTCCTTTCGTCATGCTTTGTCAGCTTATTATATTATTGCGCCGGCAGAAGCGTCTGCAAATTTGGCACGATATGATGGTGTTCGTTATGGGTATAGGGTTCCCAATGCAAAAAACCTTAGAGAGATGTACAAACAGTCACGTTCTAATGGCTTTGGTTCTGAAGTTAAGCGACGGATCCTTATTGGGACGTTTGTTCTAAGTTCTGGCTATTATGACGCCTACTATTTGAAGGCACAACAGGTTCGTACCTTGATTAAACGTGATTTTGATAAAGCTTATGAACGTGTGGATGTGATTATGTCGCCAACATGTCCTACTACTGCCTTTGGTTTAGGTGAAAATATCGATGACCCTTTGTCTATGTATTTAGCTGATTTATTAACGATTCCTGTTAACCTTGCCGGTCTGCCATCCATATCTATCCCCTGTGGCTTTTCTAAGGATATGCCTGTGGGATTACAGTTGATAGGGCCTGCATTTGATGAAGAGATATTGTTGAAGGCTGGGTATGCGTATCAGCAGGTAACCAATTTTCATTTTGAGGGGCCGGCACGTATTAAGCAGGCGCAACAGGTGTAGAAGAAGGAGAATTTAATGGAATTTGAACCTGTTATTGGTATAGAAGTTCATGCACAATTAAAGACAAATACAAAACTATTTTGTGCCAGTTCAACGATGTTTGGAGCTTCTCCTAATACCCATGTGTCGCCAGTCTGTTTGGGTTTGCCTGGGGCTTTACCAGTATTAAATAGAGTGGCTGTTGATTATGCCATTAAAGCAGGCATTGCCTTTGATTGTGAGATTAGAGAGCGATCTGTGTTTGCTCGAAAAAATTATTTTTATCCCGATCTTCCTAAGGGTTATCAGATTAGTCAATTTGACCTGCCTATTTGTGAACATGGGCGTTTAACGATTGTTGTGAATGGCAAACCTAAGGTTATTGGTATTACACGTATTCATTTGGAAGAGGATGCGGGTAAGCTTAACCATCAAGGTGCGGATGCGATCGCCGGGTCTACTGGCAGTATTGTAGATTTGAATCGTGCGGGAAATCCTCTGATAGAGATTGTTTCAGAGCCTGATATTCGTTCCGCTGAGGAGGCTCGTGCCTATGTTGAAGCTATTAAGCTGACATTGGAACATTTAGGCATATGTGATGGCAATATGGAGCAGGGTAATTTGCGTGCGGATGTCAATTTGTCGTTAAGACCAAAAGGGACAACACCTTTTGGAACTCGTTCAGAGGTTAAGAATCTAAATTCCTTCCGAAGTTTACAACGTGCCATTCATGTGGAGACTGTGCGTCAAGAGGAGGTTCTTAGAAGTGGGGGTACGGTTATTCAAGAGACGCGTCATTATGATGATGTTAAACAACTGACATCGTCTCTTCGTTCAAAGGAAGAAGCCCATGATTATCGTTATTTTCCTGAACCTGATCTTCCGCCGTTAGTTTTAACATCTGAGTATATTGAGTCTGTTCGATCGTCTATGGCAGAGCTTCCTGTACAAAAATTAGCTCGATATCAGTCCGATTATGGGTTTTCTGAGATTGATGCCAAGACCCTTCTAAATGATGTGTCTTTAGATCGTTATTTTTGTGAGTGTGTTTCACTTGGGGGTGATGGTTATGCACCATCCTATTGTAAATGGATTATTGGTGATTTCATTGCCTTTTTGAAGGAGTTTTCAAAGACAGTGTCTGAAACGTCATTTAAACCTCAGTCGATGGTTGAGTTA
>CAZIOF010000148.1:0-3057 GCA_964540745.1 uncultured Candidatus Marinamargulisbacteria bacterium | reverse complement strand
GATCCTTTTGGAGCGTTGGATCCGCGCATGCGGGTAAAAGACATCATAGGGGAGCCGTTGGTTGCGCACGGTGTTTCAGGAAATCGGAGTGCCTATAGGGGGCGGATCTTAGAACTCATGAATATGGTGGGCTTGGATGTTCACATGGGCGAACGTTATCCTCACGAGTTCTCAGGGGGTCAGCGCCAGCGCATTGGCATCGCCCGCGCTCTCGCTTTGCGTCCTAAATTGCTAGTGTGTGATGAGCCGGTTTCGGCGCTGGATGTTTCAATTCAAGCGCAGATTATCAACTTATTAGAAACCCTGCAGAATGAGCTTGGCTTGACTTATTTGTTTATTGCTCATGATCTTTCGGTCGTACAGCACGTGAGTGATCGTGTGATGGTAATGTATCTCGGAAAAGTAGTGGAGATTGCCGCTCGCTCTGATATTTACCGGGATCCTAAGCATCCCTATACACAGGCGTTGTTGTCTGCCGTGCCTGTGCCTTCCCCCGACATAGAAGCTGAGCGGGAGGTCGTATTATTAGAAGGCGAGGTCCCAAGTCCACTTAATCCACCTGCTGGTTGTCCTTTTCACCCTCGTTGGCCGATGGCCCGGCCCGATTGTCGTGAAAGCATGCCGGCCCTTAAGGAGCATACGGCGGGACACGAGGTGGCTTGCCATCTTCTTTAGAGTAGGCCTTTGCGGTATAGTGAGACGCGGTGTTTAATTTTGCTCATGAATACAATATCTGATGAAGTTTTTATAGAATCTCTTAGCGCTTTAACTTTGGCGACTTCCGATATGCAACGCTCAGTAGTATTTTATGAGAACCTTGGATTCGAATTGGCCAGAGGTAGCGCCTCCCAAAAATTTGTGACTTTTCGTGCGGGCTCCCAGTATTTAAATATTACATTGGAATTTCCGGACAGAGAGCCATGTTGGTGGGGGCGCGCAATTTTTTATGTAAGCGACGTGGATGCTATGTACAGCCGTGTATTATCCTTGGATCTTGAACCTGATTTTGAGCCGCGTGATGCTCCGTGGGGGGAACGATACTTTCATTTATCTGATCCGGATGGCCATGAGCTTAGCTTCGCACGCCGGAACTTGTGAGTGAGTCGGAAAATTTGAAGTGTTGCACCGTTGCGCAGCCTTGGTCGATGTCTGGTAAATCAGTGAACGAGACATGTATTGCGTAGCCACCTCTTAGCAAAATCCCACTGTTATATATGGTATTCGCGTCGTTGTTTCCCTGTAGTATAGACGGTGAGAACTGTTAGCAGGCTCACGGCCCCGACCGTCCAGAAAACGGTGCCTGTGTCATGATGATCCAGGATATATCCAAATAGTGGAGGTGCGATGACGCCAGCTACATTGAACCCGGTGGATACGAAGCCGAACACTTTTCCTATTTCAGTTGGGGGTGCAAGTGAACGGATCAACATGTCGCGCGATGGAGATACGATGCCTGAAAAGAATCCGGAAATAAGAAACAAAAATGCAATAATCTCAATTTGCATTGGAAATCCAGCGATTGCACAGAACACTAGAGCGATGGTGATAAAGCACAACGCAGCAAACAAATGATGGTGACGAATCCGGTCGGCAATCCAGCCGCCGCATAAAACTCCGATTGGCGATGCGAACAAATACGCAGACAGGATTGTTGCGGCATCAGTTACACTTATTTCGTGAATAATAGTCAGTGTCGAGACGCCGAAGGCACTGATGCCGTGCCCGGCAACTGCTATGCAGAGAAAAAAAAGCGCGCCGAGTAAAATAGGTGGGCTAAATAGAAGTCTGAGTCCAGATTGCGCCTTCTTTGTCTCGTTAGTTTTTATATGCGGTAGGCTGTCTTGGAGTACGCCTGCATTTGCCGCAATCAGGACACTTAATAAACCGCCCGTAATGCCGCAAAGAATTATCCCAGTGGTCCAGTCGGTAAATGAGATAAGCAGGACCACGGTTTTAGGTGCAACAGCGTTTCCCAACATACCCGCCGCCGTGTGTAGTGTAAAAGCTTGGCCCATCCGTGCATCGGGAACGGATGCGTGCAAGATGGCGTAATTCGCAGGGTGATAAACAGCATTGGCAAGGCCTGCAACAACCATCATCGCAAGCAACATCCGATAACTTGGGAACAGGCCGATACAGATAAAGGCAGCAGATTCTAGTAAGAGTCCGCACAACAATATTTTACGTCCTCCTAACCGATCCACTAGGAATCCAATAGGGGCCTGTGTTAGCCCGGTAACAACACTAAACACTGCAATTGCGAGTCCCAATTCCGTAAAACCAACGCCAAACTCATCTTTCAGAAGTGGAAACAGTGGTGGGATTAGGAGCATATAAAAGTGGCTCAGAAAGTGACCTGCACTGACTAAGCCGACGGCTTTTAAGTTTTGACGTTGAGTAACGGCGTTTGTCATTCTTAGTTAACTGGTCCGAGTAGGGGTCAGTCCTGCGTAAAGGATACTAAAAACACAAGGAGCGGATAATCTTTGCGGGTGAGTGTCGGCCTCGATAAAAAGCTTTCCATAGTCCGGGGCTATTACGCAACCAGATGCGGGTACGGTAGGAGATCGGCACATAAACGAACTGGTCCTTCAGACACCACCAGTAATTGTCTTAGTTCTTTCTATTTTTCGGTAAGTTAACTAGCTCAGTCCGTGAAGCCGTCGGGCAGGGAAACGCGAACTGTCTCGTCTACCAGTATTACTTCGCAGGTGCAATCGGTCACTTCGTAGTGTCGGGACATCCTTTCACAACCTTGGGTTGCGATTCTGATTGCGGCTTCTTCGTTTGCGACTGAAAAGGAAAAGCCGATTGCTTCGAAAAGTCCATCGTTTAAAAAGTTTGGATCAATGCCTTCCCAATGAACGCATGCTACACCGGCTGTGGTCGTGTCTAAGGTGGAGTAGCTGTAATTCCAGTGCTTCATGGTGCGGAGGAATACCTCGCCCATTTTCTGGCTCACTGTCTCCGCGTTTGCGCTCGCGATCTGCATCAAGAGGCCGGCCAATATGATACATAAAAGTTTCACACGATAGGTCATGGGTATCAACACTCACT
>CAZIOF010000147.1:0-22739 GCA_964540745.1 uncultured Candidatus Marinamargulisbacteria bacterium | reverse complement strand
AGAAAACTCATTAAACTCTATCATCTCTCTGGTTCACCTCTCTCTCCTCTTAAGAATCATAAGCGTTCCTCACAACTTACCAAAAAAATTCAAACCTATATCGATAGCAAACTATCTAACATAAAAAAGGCCCTATTCGAGAAACTCGAAGAAAACCCTGGAAGTAATGAGGAAGAGAAAGCGGCACATACAACAGCAATTACCCAAATGGTCATCGATCATCCACTCCTAGTGTTTGCTACTGATAAAGATGGCAGAACCCCACTGTATTTTGCGGCACATAACGGACATACAGCAGTAGCCGTATTACTTATAGCCAAAGGGGCCGAGGTGAAGACTACCATCACTTATGGTCCTTGGAAAGGAGACACTCCACTCCATTGGGCGGCACATAACGGACATGAAGCCATAGCAACATTACTCCTAGCCAAGGGGGCCGAGGTGAATGCTAAAAATAATGAAGGCTACACCCCACTGTATTGGGTGGCAGTCTACAAATATACAGAGGTTGCAAAATGTCTCATAGCCAACGGGGCTAATGTGAATACTAGGAATAACAGAGGAGAAACCCCACTGAATGTGGCAGAAGTAAAACAACATACAGACATGGCACAATTATTTCGAAATGCCGGGGCAAAAGGATAGTATTTCTGACCATCTATTAAGTCTCATAAATGATCGTTTATGAGATGGATCTTTCCATTCAGCCCCTCCAATTCGATCTTCTCTGTAGTCTGGTCTGGACTGTCTTAATCTCCATATTCCAAGCCAAGGTAAATATAGTAAGCACCTTTTAGTTGCATTCAAACCTATTTCATGGCATAAATAGCCGACCTATATAATATAGGTTATTATTTTTTTAGATATTAATACAGGTCAACACATTAATTAATAACAATACGTGCCTAGAAGGAGTTAAGAATGAGAGCAGTACCAAAAGCCAGGTCTGTAACACCACAAAGAAGGGGTCCACAACCACAACAAAAAACACTGTTTTCTGAAGCTGTAAAAGGGGAGCTTGATAATGTGACCAGACTAATACAATCCGGGGCGAAGATAAATGCAAAAGATGAGTATAAGATCACTGCGCTGCATTACGCGACAAGATACAACCATACACACGTAGTAAAATACCTCATAGCCAACGGGGCCGATGTGAAGGCCAAAGATAAATGGGCGAAAACTCCACTTCAAGTGGCAGAGTCACGTGGAAACCAAGCCACTGTAGACGCACTCATAGAAGCCGAGGACCATGCTAGCATTACTGATGAAGAAGGTAGCCCTCCACTGTCGGCAGCCGCAGAATCAGGGAAACTAGACACTGTACCCCCCCCCCATCAATTAACGCTATTCCAAAATTTACAAACACTACTTAAAACCCACTTCGAACAGAGCTTAACCTTGGACCAGAACCAAGAAACACAAATTGTAAACTTCTATCATCAACATAAACAACAATTTTGGGAAAATACCATCTGTGCCATACAAGGTAACACTATTGAGTTAGAGACCTTAAGTTCTCATATCCAAGACTATATCAATACCAAGCTATCTCACGAAAGAATGGTCCTATTTAATTCGATTCGTAAAAATCCTGAAGGTCTTGAAGAAAATACTCGTCATAAAGAAGAAATTACACAGATGATGATCAATCACCCACTCCTAGTATTCGCTATAGATGAAGATAAATGGACCCCACTACATTTGGCTGCTTGGAGGGGAAATAAAGACATTGCAGAATATCTTATAGAAGCCAGGGCCGAGATGAACCCTACTGATGATGATGGATGGACCCCACTGCATTTGGCGACACAACATGGAAAGGGATCTGTAACAACCTTACTTATAGACAACGGGGCCAATGTGAATGCTCAGATCACTGGGGGGGGGTGGAAAGGGTTCTCTCCACTGCATTTGGCAACATATTTCGGACATAAAGAAGTAACATCATTACTCCTAAAAGCTGGAGCTGATATGACTATTAAGAACAACCAAGACGAAACACCATTGAATCTGGCTTCACAAAAAAAAAGTATGGATATAATACTCTTAATCGCACAAACAGCTGAAGCTAAAATCCAAACTCAACAGGTTCAAATCCAAGAACTACAGGCCAGAATAAAAACGAGGACAAGCTCATGAAAAAACACGTAGCATTCATGCAGGAATGGATTGAACATGATGATATTCACCCTCTGTTATCACATATAATCACGTATCTAGACCCTAAAGCAGTCTCACAATTTCTCAGATGCAATAAACAACTCTACTACAAGACTATATTACCCCTTATTTGGACACAATTTATAACAACGCCCGACACATACACACCTCATCACCTAGACCTTTGGAAAACCCTAGCCATAGATAGGTTCCGTCGCGATACACCATGCAAAGAAGACGAAGAAAGGTTCGATTTATTACTAAAGACAGAAAAGCTCTCCTTATCACTACAGAGTGATTATCAGAACTTAGTTACAGATTATCAGAAGAAGTGCAACACTTATCAACACTTACAAACACTGCTGTCAACTCACTTAGACAACAACCAAACCTTAGACGACAAACAAGAGTCACAACTTGTAATACTCTATCACCTACATAAACAATATTTTTCTTGTTCAGATCAAGGCCACTTTCCTGAAAAAGCCGTCTCTATGACACAACTTAAACTTATAGATCAAGATGACCTTTACGAGGATATTCACACCTATATCGAAGAGAAGCTATCTGACAAAATATGGGCACCTTTCGACACACTCGAGGAAGATCCTGGGAATACTGAAGAGAAAAAAGCCGCACATACACGAAAGATTACAGACATGATTACAGAAAACCCACTCCTAGCATTAGCTGAAGATCTTGATAGAAATACGCTACTACATGATGCTGCAAAATACGGATATACAGCGGTAACAAAAATGCTCATAGACAAAAACGCCGATGTGAATGCTAGTAATATACATGGAGAAACCCCTCTTAAGTATGCTGTAATAGAAGAAAAGTTGGATACTCTAAACGAACTTATAGCAAAGGGGGCTGATGTAAATACTATTGATGTTGAGGGCTTAACCCCCCTGCATGACACAGCGAGATTGGAACAATCAGAGGCAGCAAAAATACTCATTTACAACGGGGCCGATGTGAATATGATTGATAAAAACAACGACACACCACTACATCTCGCGGCAGAAAAAGGAAACACAAAGACTGTAGACATACTGATAGCCTTTGGGGCCGATGTAACTGCTAAAAATACATTTGGGTGGACCCCATTGAAATCAGCACAGAGACAAAACCAATCAGAAATAGTAAAAGCCTTTAAAGTACATTCTAAATTCAAAGAACTACGGAAAAAGAACCAGTCCTTAAGGACCCAAGCGCACATGATGGAAGGTCCATGAAAAAACACTTAGCATGCGCTACCCGCGAGCATAAACGACAATGCCCCATATCATTACGTACACGTTCAAAAACACGTACACACTTGGGAGAACTCATAGTCAATGAAACCTTTGCACCAATCATCTTTAACTACCTATATCTTAAAGACGTCCTTGCCTTACGTGAAACCCATCCTCTATGGCGTGATTTACCCTTAAATCATATTGTTGAACGGTGCCTACAACCTAAAATGGCGTTCCCTTTAGTTGGGGAATTCCAACTCTTCGACATTTTTTGTCGCTACGATAAAGACAAGGCAGCTGCATTATCTAACGCAATCGATATATCAAAAAAAGAACCTTATTTTAAAAAAGCTCAGGATGATTATGATACAAAGCTCACATCTTTTGAAACACTGCTACAGGCCCCTACCTCCATCACACCCCAACAAGAACAGACGCTTATCGACCTATACCACATAATGAACTCTCCAGATCAACAACAAGACCGTCTTCAAATCAAGGTCCTCTCAACAATAGAAGGCCATCCTATTTGTACACTTAATGAACGTCTTGAAGATTATATTAATATCCACCTAAAAGAACAAAAAATGACATTATTTGAACACCTCCATGAAAACCCAGTAACGCAACAGGACAACACCATGCTTACAGAGACCATCACAAAACTGATCGAAAAACATCCGCTCCTGATTTTTTCAACAAATCAATACGGGGAAACCCCGTTGCATGTGGCCACAATAAAAGACCATCATACAATTGCACAAACCCTTATAGAAAACAGTTCTAAACTAAATACCCCTGTGACTAAAGACTTCTGGAAAGGCTATTCTCCGCTTCAAATTGCCGCAAAAGAAGGAAGAGCTATAATTGCACAAGCACTTATAGACGCCGGAGCACAGATCAATATCTCCCTAACTAATGGTTCTTTTAATGGCTACACCCCGCTACACTGGGCCACACGATGCCACCATAAAGTAATTGTAGAAATGCTCATAAATGCTAACGCCGATCTAACAGCAAGGAATTCATTAGGAATTACCCCACTTCATATCGCCGTATCTGAAGACCGTCTAGATATTGTAAACGAATTTTTAAAGGCCAAGATCAATCTCAATCAAACTATCTCTAAGGGCCTACTCAAGGGATACTCGCCACTGAGTATAGCCATATATTATAACTATACAGACATTGAAGCAGCACTCCGACATGCGGGGGCAACAAAATAAAACCTCTTTAAATATGAAACAACATGTTTGACTTACAAGATAGAAAACTTGATCTTATGACCTAGACTTTTCGAATAGTGGCATAACATGGTCACTGGTTATATTTTGATAAAATGTTGAAATACCTAGTGGCGAAAAACCAGATTTGGATATCCGCGTTGTGTCTGCTCCTTTTTTTAAAAGTAACGTTATAATAGATTTGTTTCCATGTCGTATGGCCCAATGCAGCGGTGTGTAGCCTTCATGGACGCCAATAGTAACAGATACATTCACATCAGCCCCAACACCGATCAGTTTATCTACAATATCCTCATATCCTTTTATGACGGAAATATGTATCGGGCTATCTCCATCCCCATTAATAGCATTTACATTAGCCCCAGCGTTTATAAGGACTAGAGCAAGATCTGGTCTTTCCTGTGCTAGGGCAATATGCAATGCTCCCCAACCATCTATATCCATAGCATTTACATCCACATTCCGATTTAAGAGATAGTGAACAACCTCTGTTTTCCCGTGATAAACGGAAGCATGGAGTGGTGTAAATCGCTTAAATTTATGATAGGGGCCAAAGCTATCATGCCTAGCAAAGATAAGAAGAGGATGTTTCTCCAGAATTTGAATGATATGAGTTGTATAGTCTGATTGTAATTCATGGGGACCTGGAATTTGCTGCATCCGGTCAAAAAGCATTGTTTTATCTGTTTTAACCGTTGTGGTTTGCAAATATAGTGCTATTAACGAATCCAACTTAACCATATATTCTTTGCACAGAAAAGGGCGATAACTAGGAATGAGTTCTTGAATATGAAAACCTTGAAACTCTGATGGTATATCCATAGCTCTTATTATTATTGCCATATCTCTTTTTGTACCTGAATCACGGTATAGATCACGCATTTTTTTGCACGTACAAGCCCATAGAGCCTGTTGATCCGAAGGTAGTTCATTAAATAACTTAAACAAAAATTCATCTGGCAATTGGGTAATGGATAATCGTTTATTCATGAGTATATTTATACGCTAATGGTATAAGGAACTTATCTTTCGAATTTTTGTAATGGAATTTGTTACATGGATCAAATGTTACATGAATCAAATAATAGACACTAATTAAGCTTAGAGAGCACGCTATACGTGATAGCCGGAGATAACCGAACAGCCCTTCTTTTAACTATTATTTGCATTAGGAAAACACGTAACAATTATAATTTAAAATTAAATAATGTCAAGCAAAGAAAATAATAAATCAGTGATAGGGAGAAATGGAATATCTTGGACATTTAGTAACAGATTGTTTTAGGATATTTATCATGTTGAAACAAACTCCCGTGAGCCTGAGGCCAACAGCGTAGAGGATGGAATCCCGTCACAAGAAAGACACAAGTTCCTGGTACGGATTAACAGCTTATCAAAAAAATATTCTAGTGAGAAAAGGCAGCACATACGCAGGTATGTGAGCATATTCAATGAAGACTTCGAAACTTAAAGTGTTTTCCAGGATCTGTTAAAAATGGCTGAAACGCGCAATTTCTCGATCATCGTTGACTAACAGCACTAGTCGAGTTGGTCGAAAATAGTGCAGGTTAGTTATTTTCCAAAGCGCCTAACGGATGATTGTGAGTTTGCCGCGCTTAGTATCGCTATCATCACCAGCAGTAATCATGTAGAGATAAACGCCAGAAAAGACAGCATCTCCTGACAGGTTCTTACCATCCCATATGTAGCTTGAACCGGAAGCGATAACATCCAAAACCAATTTCCCTGTGATGGTATAGATACGGATATGACTATCGGTCATAAGATTATCGAATGTAATACCTGTTGCGTCACCGGTATCCTCATCGCCATCGTTTGGAACCCAAGGATTAGGATAGAGCCGCATATCGGCAAAGGTTGTAGAGAAAGGCATATATTCGGCCAGTGCCCAGACACCTGTTTTATCGATTGTAATTCTCATGATGCTTGCGGCCTCGTTGAGTAATTGAGGGACTGTTGGTGCGATCCACATATCTGTCTCATTATCGTAGCGAACGGCAACAAGCCGATCTGTTTCGATATGAATATTCTCCTCAATAGGGATACCGATATGGATAGCATGGTCAGATAAATCGATATCTGTGTTAATGTCATTAGCAAAGTCCCGACCATAGATCTGATAGGTATGTTTGGCTAGTAGAGGACTAATAGCGAGCCCATCATCCGTTTTGTCCTGATCAAAGATAACAGATTGGGTTCTGAGGGACAGGCCTGTGGTACTGATAGGTTTCCCTTTAGCCAGTTTCTTATGAAAGAGTTTAATAATATTATTGGGCAGGCTCTCATAAGGGTAGATAATCCCATCAAAACCTGCGATAGAGATCGTATTGTTACCACTATTAGACGCATACCAAGATTTATCCCACAAGAGGCGTGACGTCTGATTATAGGCCTTATCTCTAATTAAAATTTGAAGATCATTATTCTGTAAGTCCATAGACGAGTTGGTGTAATGGAAATTTAAGCCTGAATAACCCACTTCTTCTGAGGCAACCACAGGCATAATAGGCGCTGCAGAATCATCTAAACCATCGCCATCAGCATCGGAATCAGAAGCATCAACAGTACCATCTGCATCACTATCAACAGTGGCAGAAAGACCCCATTTATCCGCCAAATACACGTTAATATCAGCACGTTCATCATCTGTTAGAGGTCTATCAAACACCATAATTTCAGCCACTTGTGCGTTACTTTGCTCGTAATTCGTATCACCTGTCCAATTACTTCCTAACAATCCTAACTGCCCTGGAAACTCTCCGTCCACCATGGAACCCAGCAATGAACCATCTGAGTAAAGGGCATTTGTGGCCCCTGATCGTGTCCCCATATCAATCGTCCAAACAGTACCGACAGAAGGTTCTTGGCCGACCCAACCGCCTGCATACATACCTATCATCCCTTGCCATCTTCCCATCAACCAATTACGACCCGATGTTCGACTTTGTAAAACCCGGCCTTGTGCAGAACCCGAATATCGATTGATAATAAAGATCGTATAGTCTGACTCTAAGGTAATATCCCCCAAAGACATCCCATCATTGATTCCATCAAACTCAATAACGCCATGTGAATTCAAAGCCCCCGTGGTATAAATAGGCTGACCTGGTGACGCAATAGATACACCATGATTCCCATTACCACTCTTATCCGTCCACGTGGTTATAGATGACCCATTTGACGGATTATCTGTCGTCTCATTATCACCATCCATATCGCTTGCATCCAACCATAGCTTCAATCCGGAAATAGTCAACGGATCAAACTGCGACAAACTGTCCACATCCGTCACACTCACAAAAACATCAACGCCAGGCTCTCTTGTCCCCGTCAATGAAATACCATAAGTCCCGTCTGTATTGAGGGACGCATTCCCTAGCGTAATCACTGTAGACTCAGGTGCGGTAGTGTCACGATTAATTAAGAACGTATGTTTAGATATATTACTTGCTTCATCAGTGATGGTAAGCAAGGCTTCGTTCACCCCTTCTGAGAGGGCCGCGTTATTACCCAAGATATTAATGGATACAGAGGTATCTTCGAGAAGAGGAGTCCCTGAAGCGGCAATCTCCATAGCCCCAATCATTAGTGAATAGCTCGCCAGATCCCGATCCGATGAAAAGCTCAACACAGCCTTCGTCAAATCAGCTACTGTAGGCATATCCGAAATGGTACCGCCATCACTCAAGGCTTGAAGAGCCGCATTATCAGGTGAATTAATATCTACTCGGCTCTGTGTAATCCCTTGAATCGTAGGCGGATCAGTTAAAAAGCTTACTTTAATCGACAGTTCTGCTGTAACATTCCCTAACGCATCCTTAGAATAAATATTCCCTGTGGGTTTAGATGGATAGATGAGCATATTAAACGCATCATCCCCAGTCAACGCCACTTCTTCAGTATCCGTTTCCTGACCTGATGATCCATCAATCCCTTTATAGAAAATGGACGTATTAGACGGCTTCACTCCTGAAATAAGAAAGTTATTTTTAGAGGTGACTACTTCATACACCCCATCTGTCAATGTAAAGAGCCCATCCGAAAAAGCGACATCAGTAACAGTACTACCACCACTACCTCCGCCCGAAGGATGATTTTCAACAGACACTAACCGCATCCAATTAGGTTGTTTAAAGTCATAATCGCCACCTGGAAAAGCATTCGCTGAAAAGACCGTCCACCAATAATGGCCATCAGCTAACGATAAATCAGAAAAGTTAGCCTCGTCATAGGATCCAAACTTCCAACCCGAATCATAAGCAACATCAGACGTTGTAATATCAATTTCAGGTGGCGTAGACAATCGTTCATCTACAGACCATACCTTTAAACGATGCGACACGGCATCACTCTCATCATCATCAGAACCAGGACGCCATTTAAGAACAACTGATTCATTACTCATTTCACTTCCATGAGTCGGCGACAATGGTTGTGTCAAATTAGGTGGTTTGTTTACAAAAATCTGTTGAGCAACAACATTCCCTGTCGAAATACCATCATGTGGCCACGCTTCAACCACAACGGTTCGACCTTTCAGTACATCCGTTACGTTCAATGTCACTGAGGAAGCCGTAGTAGACTCACGGGCAATGAAAATATCCTCTGCAATTTCAGGAAGACCTAACCCCCACTTAACATTGAGGTACTCCTCAATATCTTGTCGATAGGCACCTGGCAATGCTGCATTAAAGACCAAAATCTCAGCAATTTCACCCTTAAAAACCTGATTCAAATGGGTCCCATGGACACCCGCACTACCAAAGGTATGGCCCCCAATTTCAAATTTATTACCCGAACTCAATGACACACCAGACCCTTTATAGGACCGTTTTAGTTCACCATTAACAAACAGTGTATATTCGGGCACAAAACTAATCCGCGAAGACTCATCACCACCCTGTTCAATCAAGGCTTCTTCAAATTCAATTTTAAAGCCCGAATCCTTACCAGATGTAGCAAAGGACGTTCCTTGATAAACACCTGATAGAATACTAAATGATCGAACATCTTCAGCCGTCGTCGCTTCAAAAAGTGGTGTGGAATCCACCTGTGCTAATTTAAATTTATTAGCGGCTTGACTATAAAGACCTGCCTGACCACTCGTACTAATAATACCCGACTGACTACTGTGACTACTATCATCCCGAATAACCGCAATAAAGGTCATATCCTTGTCTGAAAGAGACTCAGATAACACACCCTGTAACCGATCATCAAGTCCATCAAATCGAACCACTGGTTTATCATTCGTTCGACTATTTTCGCCATGAATATGATAGGTTCCTGTTTCTTCCATAGAAATATTACCAATTAAATCTTTATGAATAGTGGTCCCTAGTTGAGTCCCTTTATCAAACGACCAAACACGAACTAATTTTGAACTCACTGGTGCTCCATACTGGTATTCAACTAACTCTTGTTGTGTTCGTGCCTCATTCCAAAGACGAAGCTCATCTATCTTCCCCGTAAACGAAATTAAGTCTGTATTATGATTGGACTGACCCAATGTTAATTTATTAGCCCCTGTTGCTAACGTCCCCGTCTCTATACGAGTGGCTTCTTTCTTTCCGTCAAGATATAGGACCCATTCCTGACCATCATAAGTAGCCGCAATATAGTACCAACGATTAGGCTCTAAAATCGTTGTCCCTACTAAGGTCCCATCCGCCCAACTGGTTAAGTCTGACGCATACCTTAAGGTTAAACGACGATCATCAATATCACCTGCACAAAGACTATATTGACCATGTTTTTCTAATAATATCTGATTCGTATAGGGAATCTGATCAAAATTAACCCACATTTCAATGGTGAGGGTATTAAGATCAATGGCGTCACTATCCATAGTCTCCAATTTAGCATCTACAAGTTGGATAGATTCACCTAATCCACGATACCCTACTTCGTCATGCCGATACTTAAGCAATGTAGGCCGTGATGTAAGTAGTCCTTGAGAGGCATGATTACCGTGAAGTGATTTATCCTTCCAAGATACAACTCCATTGTGACTATCAGTGGTAAGCGTATTCAAGTCAGACGCATCGAACCATAAGGCCAGAGTAGGAGTCTGAGGAACCGGATTGATATACCACAGGTAGGAATAGCTCTTCGCATTAGTACCACCCGCATATTCATCCTCTTCACCATCAGTTACACGAATATCATCCTCATAACCTGAATCGGTATACCCTGTTGAGGAGACCTCTAAAACATCCGTAGACTTAGCCACTTCCTTTCTCTGACTAGATTGTCCTTTAACCGTAACCTTAGCTAAACTCGGAACATCATTTTGAGGTAATATGGATAGAGACACCTGCCGCTGGGTTGTATCTGTTCCATCAGACACATCAAAATTGAGTGTACTATTCCCTGATTTATCCGTCTTTGGTGTAAAGGTGGCAATCTTAGTCGTATTATCGATAGAAATATCCACTAAAGTGGGATCAGCAGCAGAAATTGACCAAATCAATGATGAACCATCGGATTCTAAATCGGTTGCTAAGTCCCCCAACGCTAACGTCCAGGAGGGCCCGTCTTCAAATACCACTTGATCCGCAATCGCGTCCGCGATGACAGGCACATCATTCACCGACTCCCAAACCACTGTCACAGACATGGTCGTAGCCAGAGGGGACGGTACATAGTCAGGAAAAACAGATTTAGGTTTAGATACATCCGTATCCAACAATTGTAAAATGAGTGTGGAGGACCCAAACTTATTTTCTACAGGAATCAATGTCACCCTATCGGCATCCTGATCCTCAAATTTTAAGGACACAAAATCCGTATCATAATCAAGTACTGTCCAGGTTAACTGTGAATCATAAGTGGGAGTTTCATCCTCAAAAAGGCTATCTGATTCATAGGCCTTCAAATCCATTACCAATTGCGTATCTTCATCCACAGTAAATGTGGTCGGCATACCGGGTGCAGAAGGCGGATCGTTCACAGGCCAAACCCGAACAATCACGTCCTGTTCGTCAAATGAGGACGCATCCCCATCAGACACCTTTAAGGTCACATCAAAGTCGCCGTACCAATCCTGTTGCGGTTCGACTAAAAGCTCATGACTGAGATTGGAATCTCCTATTTTAAAATCTATAAACTCATGTTCATAGATACTCTCATAATTGCCTACCGGTGTACCCAATAATAGGTTGGGTGCAGAAACCGTCCATACTAAGCTTGAAAGAGGTGTATCTATATCCGTCACCACTGAATCAAGTTGTATCGTAGAAGGTGATGTATCCTCATTAGATAAAAAGCTATAAACTAACTGGCCATACTGATCTTTATAAACATCCGAACCAATATCCTGATTGAGTACGGGCGGATCATTTACCGCAGCGATATTAATCTCTATATCTTTCTGAAGACTATTCCCTGCTGCATCCGTTAATGTTAATTTTAACCACGCTTCATCCTTGGCATAAATATTACCCACCGCGGGCTCTGTGTTCGTATTTGGCGATACAACAAACGATATGTCATCACCAGAAACACTTACATTTTGGATAATTTCTTCTGCCGATTTAATAGAATTTTCCGCAGTGGTATAGATCTCCGCTGACCAGGTCAATAATGTGTCCGAATTATCGGCCTTTTTAGACGCCAAATCCACCGTAAAATTGGTATCTTCAACACCATTAACTGAATCCAAATCATTGATAGTTGGCGCTGTTCGGTCAGGTGTTTGAGAAACAGCAGATTCCAAGATGGTTTCATTCCCAGCCTGGTCCTTGGCTATAAGTTTAAGTTTAAAGTCAGTCAAGTCAGGGACACTAGACACAGAGAGACTTGTATCAGAAGAGCCTTCGGCTACAATCGTCTCGCCCGGACCAGATGTACTATTATCAGCCACACCATCACCATTAGCATCGGGATCCGAGGCGTCAACAATGCCATCACCGTCGCTATCAACGGTAGCAGTTAATCCCCATTTAGTAGCAAGATAGGCATTAACTTGTGATGTTTCATTAGAATCCAATACTTTATCAAAAATTAATATTTCAGAAATTTCACCGTCATAATTATTATTAGTATAACTAGAACTTCTTAAACCTAACGTCATGAACATACCCTCTGTTAAAGGGGTAGTATTATGGGGAATATCAGGATTATCATTGATATCCTCTGTTGGACCAGACACTAAGAAGGTTGAATCCATATGCCCATTTAAATTAACAGTAATTTTATTAGTTGAATCAAAAGAATAAGAAGCTAACGTTCTATTAGTGGATGTAAAATTTACACTTGCATATTCACTACGACCTCCACCCAGAGACGTATTTTCATCCCAGTTATAGTGCTTCAATTGATCACCATGAAATAAAAACCCTGTATACCCATTCTCAGCATAAATAAGATGATCATAACTAGTCCCAAAAGAATCCGCCTTAAACACTATAATAGTTGTATGCTCTGCCTCATAACTCCTTAAATGTTTCATTAATGGTCCTTTTAAGCGCGCTCCATCAAAATCAACTGAGCTACCATCATAGGTTGGCCTAGAACCATCTTCTGAATTAAAAACATGCCCATTCCCACTCAAATCCGTCCACGTCGAGATACTGTCCCCCTCACTTAAGGTAGCATTATCAGCCCCATCGATATTACTGGCATCTAGCCAGAGGACCAACCCCGAAAGACTAGAGGGATCAAATGGCGTACTGGGCTCGCCCCCAATCTGAACATAAGAAATATCAAAGGTATGCCCTAAATTATCAGCCCCTGACCAACTTCCCACCAAGGATCCCATCCCTGAGTTCAAAGCATTCCCTGCTGTTGTGAACGTCATATTTGAAATCACCGGCGCTTCATTATCCACCTTAAATTCGGCTGTCTTAAAATAAGGGCCATAGCTCAAGCCATCAAAGGCACGCGCCCAAAGTTCCACATCCGCATCACTGGAAATATCAGACGTGGTATCCCAATCTACACCTATCCCATCCTGAACTCTTGTATCCATCCCCAAAGTAGACGACGAATCATCTATAACTTTCACAAACTCGATAGAACTATTCAATAATCCACTGGACTGTGAGCTTAAAGACAAGATAGATCTGGAAAACGAATTAAAACCCGTAAGACTATAGATATTTGATGAAAAATAAGGACCATGAAATAGGTTATTAGTGCCACTACTCTTACCCACAAAGTCGGTAGCTAAAGTTTCTTGTACTAGTGAATACCCACCTGTTGCAGAGCCTACAGGGGTTGCATCACTAGCATCTGCAATAGTATCACCATCACTATCCATCTCCGACAACAACCCCCATTTTTTTGCTAAATAATTCTGAATTTTAGCCCGTTCATCCACCGTTATGGCCTTGGAAAATATAATGACTTCAGCCACAGATCCATACCAATACCCATTCGTGGAAGGCGTAACCCCTGCGCTAGTAAAGTAACGGTTCCCAATCAATACTCGAACATCCGATTTTAGAGACGGATCCTTATTCACATCTACCACGTTTGTTCCGTTTCGATACATGTCATAATTATTATTAACATTTTGATTTAATAGGATTAAAGGTTCAGTTAGAGTTTCAGACACATTAGATATCAAACTCGTTGAATAATGGTAGGAAGAGGCACTCATAAACTTATCTAAACTGGACGGGGTTGTACTATAGGCGATCCCTTCATAGGAACTACTATTTCCGGGTTGAATACTGATCACGCCGGCTGTTTCGTAAGTACCCGTCGTTTCTATACTATTCAATTTAAGGACAATTAACATGGTTGTATCTGTAATATCCACCGCTGTATTCACATATAGAAAGTCATCCACACCATCAAATGCCACCGGAAAATGACCATTAATAGCCGTATCACTTAATACAGGCGCTAGAGCCTCAGACGATTGGGCCACATGATGGTTGTTACCACTCTTATCATTCCATTGGGTAATGTTGCCATTAGACAACGTAATAGAACTAGAATCACTAGCATCCAACCAAAGAACGACATCTCCGATATCCAGCGGGGTTATCCCCTCTGAAGGACGAAACTGTGCACCTGAATTAATAGAATATTCGATCAGTTTATAGCTGGTTGATTCAGCCACTGAACTTGCTTCAGAAATAGTGATTGAAAAGGGAAAGAGAAGAGCCAATACGAGAATGCACACCGACCACCGGCTACATCGCCACCAGATATCGACTTCTTTCCGTTGAATAAAGCTAAAAAAGCTACCTATATGTAGCCCCTTTATTATAGAAAAACGCGTTAACTTGAACACGTCCCCCCCCATCTTATGTTTACTTAAACCCAAACGATAAGCCTAGCCGATACGTCTCACCAAAATAAAGCATTGGCTTATAAGAAACGTCTAAATCAACATCACCCAAAATAAGACCTGCTCCCAACGATAATTTACCTAAGTCCGACATTGAATTATAACCCATTCTAACCGAAAAATTAGGATGAATCACATAATCCAAACCAACAGCATAAGTCAGGCCATCATTACCCGAATAAATAAGATCAGACGACACATGTAATTTATGTGAAAAGGCTTTCATTGTATACAACCCACCAAAACGAGCACTTGTGTCCAAACCTGCCGAGTCTGATACAAAAGTTGCCTTTGTAATAGATAAATCAACAATAGAAGCACCCAGTCTCAAACTATCGCTCACATGATAAGTACTACCTAAATCAATAGCCATTATGGATGCTCTTCGACTATCCAGCGTCTCAGATATGTATTTTAGGGAAAAACCCACGCCCAAATTATCAATGTTGTTTGCATATACAAATGCTGTTGAAAGACCTGAGTTAGAAAAAGTCACCCCAGAACCCGAACGATTCGTAAGGGTTGTTCGAATCTGAGTCCCATAATCCATATGACCTAAAACAACCCCAACACTACCCATTTCCGTTGGAAAGAAAGCTTTCACACTCTGAAAGGTCGTTTGTTCCACATAGGTCATATGTTGAATGCCACATTCAATGAAAGACTGTTCAGAAATGGCAGACGGGTTCAACAATACAGCTCGAGCATCATGTCCAGCTGTATAAGCGTTACCTATAGCCACGGCTTTAACACTGCTCCCTAGCTTCATAAACGACATTGCAGATTGTCCCGTAGATCCAGAAACGCCATGAGAAACCAATATAAAGCAACATAGTGCAATTAGAAATGCCCTCATATAATCCCCTTTTTTCTTTTAGACAGAATACCTTTATTCATTATAAAAGCTACGCCTATTCTTTTATTCCCATTTTTAGGCTTAAATAAACATTGAAAATGATTGATGGATTACTCACCAGGTACCCAAAAATATAAACATCCAAAAACACTACAACAAAACCGAACTTCAAAATACATCGAGTTGCAAGAAATACAAGAAATAAATGTACTTTTATGCAACAAGATTAACCTTATCAACAAACAAAATGAAAGAGAAACAGCCACCTGTTTACAGTTAAAACAATAAAAAACAATAATTGGCACATTATTTACAATATTTTAATTAGACAGAAAAAGGAGGGTAACAATGAAGAGACACCATAAAGTGTGTGCATTTAGGCAGTCAAGTTGTTATTTTAAATCACAAACATTAAAAAGTGAACGCTACTCCTGGATAAAATCTCTAGTAGATTCAATACTAAAGGCAGTTCGTAATTTAATAAAATAAAAACCCCGTCAAATACTTGGCTTATGATAAAAGTGATATTATAAAATTTATATGTTTGGTACTAAGTGAGTTTGATTCATTGAGAAACCAAAAGCTTTTTCTAAAAAACCTGTTTGGACGACTTAAATGAGCGCTTTAGGATCTGTACTATTTTGGTAGCTATTGGTAGAGTAAAGTTATGCAACAATACTGGCTAATGAAGAGTGAACCAAACGTTTACTCTATCAATGATTTAAAAAAAGAGTTTAGAACACCTTGGGACGGTATACGAAACTATCAAGCACGAAATTTCATGCGTGACAGCATGCGAATAGGTGATAATGTCTTATTCTATCATTCCAATAGCAAACCGCCAGGAATAGCGGGTATTGCCAAAATTGCATCTACACCCTACCCCGATCATACCGCATTAGACCCTAAAAGCACCTATTTTGACCCCAAATCAACCAAAGAAAAACCCATTTGGATGATGGTAGATGTAAGCTTTGTTAAGCAATCAAAGCGATTCATCCCTCTTCCTGAACTTAAAACCTACCCACAATTGGCTAATATGAAAGTCATTCAAAAAGGTGTCAGACTCTCTATCCAACCTGTCACTAAAGACGAATATGACTTTATTCTAGGCTTAATGTAACACACATCCTTACAACAAATACACATAAAAAGTGTTTAATGTTTAAACACTTTGGGAATAACCACTTCATGGACGAAAAACAAAAAGACACATGGAAAAAAGAATCAGAACAACTCAAGCGTGACTTAGCTAACCGAAAAAAAGAAGTTAGAAAACGAAAAGTAGATATAAGATTCGGAGGAAAGGCAACTGCCTCTTCAAAACAACCCAAATCTGAACATCCCTTAAGTACAGATAATGAAGACGAACAACATCGTCGCCTACTGGGATTATAACCCAGTAGGCGGCGAGGTAACGTGTTATAGAACCTCTTGAGCAACCTCTTTACGATCTTTGAAAACGGGGGCCCCTTTAAAAGCACGCGGATCTTTAGATAACGAAACGTGTCCGACCGGATTACTCCTAGCCTTTAAAACAACTGACCTAGCATCTCTGTTAGAAGACGCAGACGACTTCATCTCATCTACCCCCTTCTCAAGAGGCCAGCAAGCCCCATTAACCGGTTTAAAAGAACTCTGTTTGGCCATAGCAGGAATATTTTCTCGAGAATCTGCCCGCTTAGCAAATAAAGTATCATGTAAGGCGACCCCCTCCTTATAAGCAGCACCTATAAAATCATCATTAGTATGACCTGACTCTCTCATATAATAGTCAAAAGCGTCTCTTTCTAAACATTTATGAAAAAGCTCTCGACGTAATCTACTAATCTCAAGTTTGAGAATACCACTCTCTGAAGTAAATAACACCTTACTACGTTCCCCCTTCAACACCACATCCATGACATCCTCAACTAAGGCAAGATCCCACGCTTTCTCTTTCATAAAGGACATTACCTGTTCACGTTGATGGGCATAAACAGCCCCCAAATAAACCGCGGTCAGCAAGGCTTTTGTGGGTTTGCCTCGTTCAAACAAATAGAGGGCTGGTTTACACAACCGCTCCTGCGGACCAATTTTAATATGAGGGTTACGTCCAACACGTGTGATAGAGTCTTCCAAACCATAGTTCTTAAAACGAACTTTAATAGACTCTTGAATATATGTCTCAAGTTCATCAGAATCTAATTTACCTTCATGGTACGCAAGTAGAAAGGTCTTTATTTCCTGAGCAGCTGTGTCAAAAAGCGCATTAAACTCATCATTATCCGCCAACATCAACTCATGAATGTAGCTCCCACCAGTTTGAAGACTATACCAAGCGGTTAACGCATGTAAGCCATTGGACAACAAATATTTCGTATCCCAGGCAGAAGAAAAATCGGAAAACCCTTTAATGGCAGGATTATCAGAAAAAAATGCTTTTCGAACAGCTTCATCCATATATAGACACTTATAAGGCTCCGTTGCCACTAATGGACACGCCTCATAAGACGTCGTCCAATCTTGCCGTTCTGCAATACGATTTTCAATAGTAGGTGTTGTCACTATTTTTGCCTGCCTCTTTGCAGCCATGATTGGCGATAATACATGGCGAAACAAACTATTCACCATATCATGTGCCACCGATTCATTGGGACGGGCCTCATCAAAAGGAATAACAGGATATTGTTCGTGTAATTCAGACTCAACAACGTTGGCAATCGCCTTATCAAATGCTTCCGCTGCAATTTTTGGCCCATCAGGTACATTCATCGTATACACCACAGGTAAAATAGTCTCCCGCTGACCTAACGCACGAGCAACAAGCTCCGAATAAGTTTTTATCCCCTTTTCACAAACTGGTAAAAACACTGAATGGGCACGAGCCATCAAGTCAACAACAGCTAATCGCTCCTCTTCATTAGAAATATTAACACCCTTAACATTTTGTGCAACAAGCGTGCGTCTAGAATCATTGTATCGAAGCTGAATAGAGACACCTTTCTCATCAATCAAATTAATAAGATCAGCTTGTCTTGTACAGTAATAGATGGTCTCATGCTGCTGCAAAATATCAGAACGACACAACCCAATCGCACCCGCAACAGTAACAATAGGCGGCTTTTTGTCATCACGCCCATCGCCGCCGCAAACAAGTAGCCTTGATGATGGATAGGGATATTCGTCTAAGTTAGGATAAAATTGTCTATAGTCTACAACTGGCTGAAACAACGACTTCGGAGCACCTTTGCTCTGAAGGGCTACTATTTTTTTCATAATCTATGTGCCTCTTTCTGTTACTAAACATCTTTGTTTTAGTGATTCAAAAAAGTAATGATTCCCTTTTTAGCCTCTTTAATTAACAATGACATATCATTATCAGTTAAGTTTAAGTGTATTGAGAATAACTATGGGTTAAAGACCTCCTCAATCAAAATAGGCTAACCACCAACAACACTGCTAATGGCTCTAACAACATCTCTAATCTTTATGAACATGTAGAACTGTAGGCGTACAATGTGGAAACGTAACACCTGATTTATCAAAAGCAATATGAGGACCTTCTTCGGATTCCATCACAATGCCATTACCTGTTAAAACACTACAGGCAGCACCAAACATTGAATGTGAAAACACAATTATATTCTTTTCACCGGATTCAGAGATTATATCATTAATTCCCTTAAGAACTGAAGACGCTCTTAATAACATACTCGAAAAGCTTTCACTTCCATCACCATCGGCTTGCCAGAGGGCATCTTGTTCACGATAAAAGCGATGACATGGGTTATCAGCAATATCTGGGTCCTTCACTTGTCGATTATCAATCACACCGAAATTCATTTCACGAACCCCGTCTATTTTAAAAAGTGTCATCCCTCTTGTCTTTGTATAAGGAAGTCCTGTTTGATAAGCACGACCTAAAGGACTAGCAAAGGCTTTCTCTGGTGCCCAACCAGAAAGATTCATATCCGCTGATAAATTACTACGAACGCCACCTACATTCCCACTAACCGCGGCAGGAAACTCTAGATTTGCGTCACCAGATGCAACAGAAAGCAAACGATCGCGACAGCTTTCAGCCTGAGCCACACCAACTGGATTGAGTTGATTTTTAGGTTCATCTACATAGCCCTGATAATGTCTGCCATGAACTGGATTAATACCTAATTTCTCTAAGCTTTCCAACTGTGAACTTTGTTCTACAGAAACCTCGCCTCCTGAATCGCGACGTTGGGCAACCTCTGCCATAAGCTCATGCTCTTGATTAGCAAATGTCTGACCATGTCGAATAAAAACTAAGGTATAATTCAAAGGAAGGGCTTTAAACGCATCCTTATACATAATCCTACCTGTGGAACAATCCGCTTGAAGACCTAACTCACTCAATCGACCGATAAGCTCTGAACGTCCTTCAGTTAATGGGTACATAAGAGCCTCAACTTTCGATTCAACTTGAAAACCTGATACAGAAACAGCAATCTGTTTATAATTCACAACATTTACTCCCTTCGTTTATTAACACTCATTGACAACAAAAAACAACCTAAATTGGCCTCTCCCAAAAAAGCTTTATGTGATAGGGTCATAGATCTAGGTCCGAGACAAGCTCATTAATAGCTGTCATACATTATTAAAATATCATGTTAGTTTGAAATGAGATCCGTGCTTAAAATCACCAATAACCGAATAGAATATATCAACATAAATCTAGATAACAGGCCAGAAAGTTGGTTTAAATAGTCATATTAGGCATATCTATTCATTTTGTGATGGACAGGAGAATACACCCTTCAAATCTAGTTTGTCAATCAAAAATAGAACTCTCAAAAAACATCAAGCTCCCATTCTTAACCCCGTTAAAACTGTGTTTTAAATCAAATCCAGAATCAGTAAAACAAGGTTTGAGATAGATAATTGCATATTTGAAAGAAGTTTATTATAGTTAATGTCACTGATTAAAACCTCAACGAAACAAATATCGAAACATAAACAAATAACCAGTTAAACAGCGATTAGGATAATCATTCAAACCTTAATCACGGTTAAGATTTTCTATTTTTTTGGAGGCATGACAATGACGTCAACTATCCTTGAACAGAATCAACAAACAACGTATAGCCATACAAAACAATCAATGACCGTACTAGAAATAGAAAAGCCAAATCATTTCAATACACAATCCATCCTACTTCCCACACCTGCACCTAATGAAGTCCTAATAAAAGTACAAGCATGTGGTATTTGCGGGACAGATATACATATTCTAAAAGGCGAATATCTAGGTGACTATCCCATCGTACCAGGCCACGAATTTGCTGGAGATATCCTTGCAATTGGAAACGATGTCACACGCTTCAAACAAGGTGACCGAGTAGCTGTCGAACCCAATATTTCCTGTGGGAACTGCCACTTTTGTCTCGAAAATAAAGAAAATTTCTGTAAAAACTGGTCTGCTACCGGCGTCACACAACAGGGTGGTATGGCACAATATGCGTGTGTCCCTGAAAACGCCGTATTTGATATTGGTCCAGACCTCCCCTACGACTATGGCGCTTTTGTGGAACCCTTATCCTGTGTCTTGCATGGGATTGAAAAATTAAATATGTCCTTAGCGCAAAGAGTCCTGATTTTGGGTGCAGGACCTATCGGTTGTCTATTACTTCAAACGGTCCAACTAAAAGGGGCCACACATATCACCATAGCAGAAAAGAATGAAACACGACGTAACCTCGCACAGTCTCTAGGTGCAGATGCATTAACTAACGACTTCAAGTCATTAGAAAAAGACCAATTCGATGTGGTTATTGATGCAACAGGCGTCCCTTTTGTCATGGAAAAAACCATTGGCCTTACAAAACCAGGCGGATCCATTCTATTATTCGGTGTCCCTCCTGTAGGCGAAACCATTACACTCCCTGCCTTTGATATATTTAAAAAAGGATTATCACTCTATAGTTCCTACACATCTGTACGAAATAGCTATCAAGCTGTTAATCTTCTAAAAACAGGAAAAATTAATGCGGAACCGCTCATTTCACACCGTTTCACGCTTAAAGAGTTCGACAAAGCCATTCATCATATCACCGAAAAGGGCGATGCCTTAAAGGTACTCTTGATACCAGAGCATGGAGACAAAGAGTGATTAAAACGCTACGTACTTGGACCAGCATAAAGGATGATTGGACCCTGAGTTCCAGTCAACTAAAGACCCTTTCAAAGGGTCTTTGCAATGAGATTTACGAAGGGTTATCGAGTAAACCATCCAGCTTAGATTGCATTAACACCTTCATTGGTCCACCTAAAGATTGTCAAAAAGGCCAGTTTATCAGCATCGATTTGGGAGGAACCAATCTCAGAGTACTCAAGGTCTCATTAACCCCAGAAAACCACACCTATACCATAGAAAAAAGTCACTCTCAACGACTTACAGAAACAGATATTACCTCCTCATCGGAAACCTTATTTAATATTATTGCCACAGCCATTGAAGGACTCATCCCAAAAAAAGAGGCACTCCCAATCGGATTTACCTTTAGTTTCCCTATGAAACAAACAAGTCCACGCGAAGGCACCTTGGACCGATGGACAAAGGGCTTCGACTTAGAACCCCATATCGACCCCATCAAAGAACTTGAAAAGGCGCTACGCTCAAAGGGACTCTCAAATCCGGTCCAAGCCTTGCTAAATGATACAACTGCAACGGTCTTATCAGGTGCCTATCAATATCCCCAGTGTGACGTAGGCATGATCCTAGGCACTGGCACCAATATTTGCTTAACACTGGACACATCCACATTAGCCACACCTGGAACCTTTGCACCAGAATCAGACATCTATTTGAATTTGGAATCAGGAAATTATAACAAACACCTCCCCGCCACCTCCTATGACAAGCTACTTGATAACAGGTCCTTAAATCGGAC